>CAYVUX010000114.1:0-8854 GCA_964455075.1 uncultured Desulfobacteraceae bacterium
TGGCCCGAAGCTGAGATGGGAAAATGGGAAGTTATTTTTGAGTGAGCCCTTAGCTGGTGCGCCGACCGGCCCGACGGCCGGGAAGGGATCGCCGCATTCCTTGAAAAACGCAAGCCCGCGTTCAACCGCCGGTAGGAGCGGGCTTGCCCGCGAACCATTCCACCCGCCGGTCGCAGAATATCGTTCGCGGCTGGCGCCGCTCCTACATGAACATTGGGCATCTCTCCACGGGCCGAACGCGGAAGGTTTTTGTTGGACTCATGGCGCATACCTGCAACATCCTTGCAGGCGGCCCTCCCCGGTCCGTATTCCCTCGTCTCCTCGGAGATCAAGCCCGGGAGGGGGTTTCGCGTCTGAGGCGGATCTCCCGCCCGCAGGGTAGGGAATGCGCTGCCCTTTGGGGTCCGAAAAAGAAGGGGCTTTTCAAAGGTCGCCGGGACCGTATTTCCGTTTGAGCCGTCTCACCAAAAAATAGATGCCCAATAGGAGCAGCGCAAAAGCCGAAGCGAGCCAGAAATTCATGCCGGCCGCCGAGCCCCCGAGGCCGATAAACGGGACAAAAATGGCGAGCTGCACGGGCCCGTTGACGGCCATGTAGTACCGGAACGGAATGCCGCTCATGGCCAGAAAATAGTTCTTAACGGCATACGGAGGACCCGGAACCGCCGCAAAAAACAACGTGAAAGGAAGCGCTCTGTCTTTTTCCACCCGCGGCAGGCGATACCCTCCCCTTTTGAGAATTCTCTCCAGGTTCCGGCGAAAAAGCGAATGGGCCACAAGAAAGGACAAAATCAGGTGCACGGGCATGGTCATGGCCGCCACCAGGACTCCGAGCGCAATTCCGAACTTGACCCCGGCCAAAACCAGGAAAATGCTGATGGGAAAGCCCAGCACGGGAAGGACGGACATCAGGATAACAAACAGGACCGGTTTGGTATTTTCGTTCACCACAAAGGAAAGCCATACAGAGGGATCGTATGCAACAAAGAGGAAAATCACGCCGGCAATCCCGCAGGCTGCGGCACCCGCCGCCAACAGGATCGCCTGTTTCCTTTTGTGTATGGGGGTCAAAGGAAATTCTTCCTCCCGGCCTGCCGGACCGCATCCGGGAATCCGCCGGCATGGGCCAAAGCCCACTCAATGGGGATTCGCGGGCAAGCCCGTTCCTAGAGAACATCGTTCGCGGCTGGCGCCGCTCCTACAAAAAACCTATCTTCCTCCCCTGTAGGAGCGGGCTCGCCCGCGAACCATTACACCCCATCGAAATTTTGCGTTCGCGGCTGGCACCGCTCCTACAGGAGGGTCAGGAGAATTTCTGTTAGGAGCGTGACGAGATCGGCTCTTCGAAGGTCTCTAGTCCGCTTCTTCCTCTTCTCGGAACGATTCCAACGAAGCAGCGGCCTTCTGCGACATGAGATCCCACTCGGCCTTGAGGCGCCTTCTGAGGCGATTCCACGGATCAAGATCTTCAGACATCGTCCGAGAAGGCTCTGCATGGGCCTCTATCGCGGACTCATATACCTCCAGCAGCCGTTCCGCACAGGCTTGCCGGGAAAACCGGTTGGCCGTTTCTTGCGCTCCGGTCTTCCACCGCTGCGCCTTTTCCCGGTCATCGAAGAAATCCGAAACAGCCTCCGCAAAAAGTTCGGGAGGCGAGCCGCCCGGAAGAAGCCTCCCATTCCGGTCTTCTTCCACCACATCCCGCACTCCCGACGCATCCAGAGCGATCACGGGCGTTCCGGAGGCCATCGCTTCCGCCACCACCAACCCCTGAGTTTCCGTTTGGGAGGCGAACACAAACACGTCCATGGCCTGATAGGCATCGGCCAGATCCCTGCCTGACTTCCTCCCCGCCAGGATCAGGTTCTCTTTTACGCCCCGAGCCTCGAGGATTTGGGCTATCTCCCTGCTCGAAGGTCCCCCGCCGATTACCACGAAGCGGGCCTCGTCCCTCCCTCTTAAAAAAACGGCCACGGACTCCGCCAGGTATCCGAGGTTTTTCTCCGGTGCCAAACGCCCCACATGGCCCACAACCGGCGCCTCTTCCGGAATGTCGTGCTCGCGGCGAAACGATTCTGCCCGCCCCTTCTTAAAAAAACTCACGTCCACACCGGTGGGGACCACCTCGATGGGGGCCGCCACGCCCCGGCTTTGAATGAGGCGCCCGATACTCCGGCTCGGAGCGATGACCTTCGTACAGAGGTTTGCATACTCCGTGGCCAACCGTATCACGAACCGTTTCATGGCCTCCGAATCCAGCGGAACATAGTGGGTGTAACGCTCGTACAACGTATGGTGGGTGAAAACAAGAGGAAGATTTCTCTTCCTCGCCGCCCGCAACCCGGCGTCCCCCAAGAGAAAGGGATGGTGGCTGTGGATCACTTCGGGGGCAAACGCATCGATCTTCTCGTCCAGGAGAAAGGGCAGGGCGATCCGGACTGAGAAATCGCTTCCATTGAAGTTCTGAATGGCGGGAACCCGGAGGGTGTCTTCCTCGGACCGCTCCCCCCCCTCGTCCATGGGGAAAGTGGGGGCGACGATCAATACCCGATGACCCTGTCTTCGCAGGTCCTCGGAAAATGTGGAAACGGATCTTGCCACTCCCCCTACATGGGGCCGGTAGGTATTCGTAAACATGCAAACATTCATAAGCAGACACCCCGAGGCAACCGAACTCGTATTCCTGACCCGGAGAGGATAACGAAATCTGGATCCTCCTCTCCTCACGCATCATGCTTCTGTGGGGGCCACATCCCGTCCTGAAGAGATCCGAAGCCCGGCGGGGTGCAGCCGCCGCCTTTGCGGCACCGCCGGTCAAACATCCACGGTCGTGACCCGGTAGTCCCGGTTGAGCCCCACTCCCTTGATTCTCCGTGTACCGGGGATCCGGATTTCCACTTCACCGGGTTCGGTTCTCCACCGCCCCTCGGCACGGAAAAACACCCCGTCGGATCTCTTTAAGACACGAACGGTGAGTGGTCCGTAAGAGGTAAGCGTAGGGCCGAAAGAGAGCTCCTCGCTTCCCTGAAGCCATTCCGGAAAGATCCCCGATCCCAGCACCAGGGCCCCGGTTTCTTCCCGCACAAACAGGTTTCGAATCATAAAAACCCATTCTGCGGCCGCCCATCCGTGCTGTCCGTCTCCCATACAGCCACCGCGGGTCGCCGGATGGATGGCTTCAGGCCATTGTCCCGTGGGAGAAGCCATGTCCGCCACGGCCTCCATCAGGGCCCGGTATCGCAGGTCCCCACAGCGGAGGAGCGTCTGCGCGATACTCAGGGTCAGATATGCATTGATCCCTGAGTGAATCATGTCCTGAAAAAAAGCGCCCGAATGCATGCAGTGCTCCAGGAGAAACTCCACCGTCTCCAGGATCCTCGCGTCCCCGGGCGGTGTGAGCCGCAGGGGATAATCCGCCACCAGCGAGCCCACAGCTCCGGAATCCATGCGACGATACGGGGAAGCGGGTATTCCTCCCCGGCTTCTCCTCTTCGCAATAGAGCCGATGCTTCGGAACACGCAATTCTCGAAATCTTCCGCTTCTCTTTCCAGCTCGCTTTGCTTCTCTTCCAAGCCCCGAGTGCCCGCCAGCCTGGAGGCGGCCCTCAATCCCTCGATGCCCCAGAAATCATCCCAATAGTAGTAGTCATTGGGTCCCAGATGTTCCGCGCTGAAGCCCGCAGGAAGAAGCCCCGAATGCGGCGCCCCTTTTCGTTCCGAGAGCCTCTTCTTGGCGATCCATCTCGCGCCCTTGAGCGCCGAATCCAACCAGCGGAGATCAATCCTTTGTCCTGTAAGCCGGCTGAATCGTTCAAAACACCACAGGACCTGCCCGTTGGAATCCCACTCCCCTTGCTGGGATTGAAAATAACCGGATCGTTTCTGCCGGGCGGGAAAGGTATCCAGGGCACGGAAGGCCCTTTCCTCGAGCCCGAGAACGAGCAGGGAATGAATCATCCAACAGGCATCTCGAAACCAGAACCGGCGGTAAGTGTAGGGCCCCGGGACCACCTCCCCTGCGGAAAGAAGAAGCAACGTACGCAGCGACGTCTCGTACAGGTACTGCATCCTCCTGTCCGGGATCTTCAGTTTTGCGGCGTCGGAAACGGCTCTGTCCCAGGTTTCGCCGGAACTTGCCTTTCTGCGGAGGCTCCTTGATAGCGCCGGACCCATGGGCACACGTATCTCCACCGCTCCGGATCCGTCTTCCTGCATAGGGAAAAAGGCCGCAGATGTGGCCATGCCCACTTCGCAGGCAACCGACAGGCCGGCCTGATCGGCGTCCAGTTTGTGCAATACATCGCCCTCGCGGTAATGGGCAAAAAGCACCTTTTCCGGAGGCCTGTCCAGAAACAGATCAACGCCGCCGTTGACCTTCCATCCCGGCGGATCCTCGCGAAACGCGATTTCCTCGATGAACTGGACCCCCTCCGGATTGTACGGTCGGAGGGCCACCGCCAGCCATCCTCCTTCCGAAGCTTGTGCGTGCGCCTCTATGATCAGGGCGGGTCCATCTCCTGACGGCTTCATCCCCACCGAGGTCTCGATCTCCAGACCGTTTTCCCTACAGCGCGTAAGGACGAGAAGTTCCCGCGAAAAATCAAGAAACTGTTTTGCAGCGGACGCCCTGGAAGGGAGAAGGACCTTTCCCCCTTTATCGATGACCCAGAAATCCACAGACCACCCGTCGTAGAATGGAGTGACCAAACCGCGGGGATCCACAAGAGGGTAAAGGGGCAGATGGGGTTGTCCTACTGCGGTCCAGTTCCTGTGGGTCAAGTTCACGTGGGTCAGTGAGTATCCTCGGGGAACAAAGGACCGATCGGCCGGATCAAACTGCTTCTCCGCCCAGTAGGGCCATACCCAGTCCAGGTTGTGTTGAATGGCCTTGGTATTGATGAGGCCTCGCGCGTGGAACGCGATCCCGGCACGCAGCAGTTCGATGGGCTGCTGCACCTCCGAAGGCTGAGAAAACTGGCTCAGCCGGGCCAGAAGGGCGAAAGGGTCCACCACGCCGTAAGAGCGCGCGGCCCGCTTTATGAGCAGTCTCCAGGGAAGCCACCGGGTCCACATGGGGTCTACGACTCGCTCTCTTCCGCATCCGGCTCGAATCGAATGGAAATCACGGGGCAAGGCGACATCCGAATCACTTTCGCAGCCACGGAGCCGAACATCAGACGCCTCCACCCGGTCAACCCGTGGGTGGCGATCACAATGACGTCGGTATTCAAATCTCCGGCGGCCCGCACGATCTCGCCTGCAGGATCTCCTCGAATAACCTGCGCACTCGTCTCGACTCCCTCAGGAAACCCTTCTTCCACAAGCTTCATCAGCTTGCTGTTGGCGGACGCCTCCATATCCTCGAGCAGGGACGGGGTGATGGTGTCCGGTGCATCGAAGCCCGGAATCACATGGATCGGAGGCACCACATGCAAAAGATGCACGTGGGCGGAAAAATGCCCCGCCAACTCCTTCCCCACTTCCAGAGCCTTTTGGGAGGGCTCGCTGAAATCAATGGGACATAAGATGTTTCGTAATGGAAGCATTTCATCCCTCCTCTTCTGTAGGGCGTGGCCCCGGGGACATTCCGAAGGAGGGGGGAATCAACTTTCCCCCAATTCCTTTTCAATGACCTCGTGGACGATTTGATTCTGCATTTTCTCGAGTTCCGGCCCCAGGTCCACCGGAAAAAGCGCAGGATCTGCCAGGGACTTATGGCTCTCATCCAGAAAGGCGAACTCCCCCAAAAATCGGTCTCGGATATTCTTGAGCGGCTCCGGGCTCCGAGATCGCTTTCCCTTTTTCATAACCGGCTCAAGAAGCGTCTCTCCCGGAATATTCTCCTGTCTCAGACCGATGCTGTCGCCCAGGATGCGGTTCCTCTCCCCCCTTCTGAATACCTGCTTTTCTCCCACCAGGGTCCTTTTTCCCGTGCTGAGTTTGAGCACGGGCCTTCCGTCATACTGAACCAGCTTGTAGGCGATATCCGTGTACGGTGCGTCCGCGGATACCCCCATCTTGGTTCCAATGCCGAAGGCGTCGATCTCCGCCCCCCTCCCAAGGACTTTCTCGATTTTGGACTCGTCGAAGCCCCCGCTTGCAAAAATGGAGACTTCTTCGAGCCCTGCCTCCCGAAACAGGCTTCGCACTTGCCTGCTCAGATCTGCGAAATCTCCGCTGTCCAGACGCACCCCTTTGAGCCTTTCCCCTCGCTCTATCATTTCCCCGGCTACCTGAACGGCGTTACGGGCTCCGGCGAGGGTATCGTAGGTGTCAATCAGCAGGACCGTGTTCTTCGGGAATGTCTCGGAAAAAGCCCGGAACGCATCAATCTCCTTCCTGAAACTGGTTACAAAGGAATGGGCCATGGTGCCCGATATGGGTATGCCGAGGACCTTCCCCGCCATCACATTGCTCGTCGCGGCGAAGCCTGCGATATAACTGGCCCTCGCAACCTTCATCCCCGCGTCCGTTCCCTGCGTCCTCCGGAGAGAGAAATCCACGAGATTCCGCCCGCCCGCCGCCCAGAAGCATCGAGACGCCTTCGTCGCCAGGGTCACCTGAAGATTTATCATGTTGATGACCAGGCTTTCCACCAGTTGGGCCTCAATGATGGGGGCCGTAACCTCGAGGACGGGCTCGTCTTTAAAGAAAAGACGGCCTTCGGGGATGGCGAAGACATCGCCGGTAAAACTCAAGGAGCTCAAATACTGCAAAAAATCCTGTTGGAACATGCCGGTCGAATCCAGGAAGTCCAGATCCTCCTGCTCAAAGCGAAAGCTCTCCAGAAAGTCGAGGACGTCCTCAAGCCCCGCACTCACGAAGTAGGCCCGATGCGCGGGATACTCCCGGATGAAAAGGCTGAATGTCGCCGGTGCAAACATCCGGTGATGGTAATAGGCGGCCGCCATGGTCAACTCGTAAAGGTCCGTGAGCAGGGCCAGGTTCTTCGGTTGGGGATCCATACGTTCTCCTCGTGCGACAACAACTCGTGGGTCTTCCGGCAAAATTCCGTGAAAGAACGGCCCTTTCCCGGCCTCCCCTGCGTGCGCTCCGGGCGACGCCGGCGTTTCTTCTGCAAGAGCCTCTTCTATGTGGTCAAATCCTTGAAATCGATACGCAGTTCGTATTCCGCTGTCCCGGGGACGCCGGACACTTTGAAGCCGAGTTTCCGGGCCAGTTTGATCATCTTGGTGTTTTCCCGAAGCGCGACGCCATAAACCGTCTCCATGCCTCGTTCTTTGACAATCCGCAGGCACCTTTCAAGCAGCTTGGCTCCCACCCCCTGACCCTGCCAGCGGTCCCCGACAGCCACGGCGAATTCTCCTTTTTTGCCGTCCGGGCGCCCGATGATGCGCGCCACCCCCAGCATTCTTTCCTCCCCGCCGCGCCCTTCGATCGCAACGAGGGCCATTTCCCGGTCGTAATCGATTTGCGTGAATCGAGCCAGCATGTGATGCGGCAGAGATTTCATCGGGCTGAAGAACCGGTAATAAACGCTTGTGGGCGAAAGCTCATCGAACAGCTGAACCAGCAACGGAGCATCTTCCGGCCTTATGGGCCGTACGAACAATTGAAAGCCCCCCTCAGTGACTTCGTGTGACTCGTACTGTTCCGGATAAGGACTGATCACCAGGTGTCGGGGAGACGCCGCCGCGCCGGGCTCGACAATCATTCGCGCATCCACCGCACAGGGCCTGCCGCCGTCCACCACCACCGGGTTCATGTCGAGCTCCGAGATTTCGGGGAAATCCACCAGGAGTTGGGAAAGTCGAATGATCATCTCCTCGAGCAGCTCGAGGTCGGCCTGCGGGCGGCCCCTGTATCCTTTGAGCACCGAGTAAATGCGGGTTCCTTCCATGAGCTGCCTTGCCAGAAGACGGTTGAGCGGAGGGAGACCGATGTTGCGGTCTCCGAGCACTTCCGCGTAAATCCCTCCCAGACCGAAGAGCACGGCAGGGCCGAAATTCACGTCTTTTTTCGCTCCGACCAGGAGTTCCACATCCGGTCTTACTATCATCTGCTGAAGCGTGACGCCCAGGACTTCGGCCTTTGCGTCGTAGGCGCGCGCCCCTTCCATTACGGCCTGGTAGGCACGCTTCACGTCGTCCTCGCTCCGAAGATCCAGATGGACGCCGTCGGCCTCTGTCTTGTGGAGGATGTCCTTCGAGTGCACCTTCATGACCAAAGGAAAACCCATGTCCCCGGCAATCCGCACGGCCTCTTCCTCGGAACCGGCCACCTCGGTGCGGTTGACCGGAAGACCGTAGGCGGAAAGCACCTCCTTTGCCTCTACCTCCGTGAGGCGGCCTTGCGCCTCCTTCAAAGCCTTCGAGATCAACTCCCCGGCGCGTGCCCTGTCGTACTCCACTTTTCGCGACAACTTGAGGGGAATCTCCTGGAGCGTCTTCAATCTGCCGGCATAGTCCCACAAGTATTTGAACGCCCGAATCGCTCTCTCAGGCGTATCGTAGGTGGGCAGTCCCGCTTCGTTCAGGATCTGAATGCCCCTTTCCACATCCACTCCCCCCATCCATGCCGTAAACACGGGATAGGGCATCTTTTGAAGGGGCTCGATGAGATTCTTCGCCACCCGGCCCGGATCCGTCATGGCCTGGGGATTCAAAATGACCAGCATGCCGTCCAGTTCCCTGCTCTCTGAAAAGCACTCCACGGTCTTTGTGTACCTTTCCGCCGTGGCGTCGCCCAGGATGTCCACCGGATTCCCACGACTCCAGTACGGGGGGAGCACGGCATCGAGTTTTTCCACGGTTTCATCGTCCAGAGAGCTCATCTCCAACCCGTATTCCGACACGGCGTCGGCCGCCATCACGCCCGGCCCGCCGGAATTCGT
>CAYVUX010000115.1:0-8828 GCA_964455075.1 uncultured Desulfobacteraceae bacterium
GCGAATGAGTTCGTCGACCCCGGCGTTCCGCGCGGCCTCGTCAATCCGCGGGTCTTCCGGGGGAAGGGCCACATTGCCGAATCGAATATTCTCCCGGGCGCTCATGTAGTACCGCACGTAGTCCTGGAAAACCACGCTGATCTCCCGCCGAAGATCCGCCGTCTTGAGCTGCCGGAGATCGCTTCCATCCATAAGAATCCGGCCCTCCACCGGGTCGTAGAGCCTGCACAGGAGCTTCACCAGGGTGGTCTTCCCGGATCCGTTTCTCCCCACCAGCGCCACAACCTCGCCGGGCCGGATGCGCAGAGAAACCGCCTGAAGAACCGTTCTTCCAGTCCCGGGATAGGCAAACCCCACGTTATCGAACACAAACCCCCCGTGCATGGGCCGGGGCACGGGAACCGGGTGGGCCGGGTCGGGCACCCGGGACTCCAAATCCAGAAATTCGAAAAGATTGTACAGAAACAGGTTGTCTTCGTAGAGGTTCGCGAGCCCGCCCAGAACCCCGCGAAGGGCATTGAGCCCCCGCTGAAACGCCTGGTAGTACATGACCATGTCCCCCAGGGAGATCATGCCCTGTACGGTTCTGTATGCGATAAACAGGAAACAGCTGAACACCGCCGCAATGGCGGAGACCTGCGCGCTGAGCTCGCCCAGCGACCGCCTCTTGCTGAGGGACAACCGCTCATTCCGGAGCTGCCGGCGAAACTCGCCGAACCTTCCTTTGAGGAGCCCTCCCAGATCGAAAAGCCGCACCTCTTTGGCATACGCGTCTCCTGTGAGAATCCAGTTCAGGTAATTGGCCTTACGCTGGGCCTCCGTTCTGCTCCTTTCCCACCGGTAGAGCTTCCCCGAATACTTCAACCGCACCAACACCCCGGGGATGGCGGCCCCGAAAAGGACGACGGCCACCGCCCAATGGAAGGACAGCAGCAGCCCGGCCATGGCCAGGAGCGATATGCCGCTTTGTCCGGTCTGGACAATGCCGTCCACGATGTGTGTGGGCCGGTACGGCGCTTCCCGCTGGGCGCGGTGGAGCGTGTCGAAATAGCGGGGGTTCTCGTAGTACGCCAGGTCGGCCTCAATGGACTTGGTGTGGAGTTTTTCGTACATGTAATCCGTGACCCGCAGGGACTGCGCCTCTTTTACCAGCCCGCCCGCAAGCTGCGCCAGCGCATTGAGCAGGGCCGCCCCTCCGGCAAGGCCGATAAAAAAGGCCACCTCCTTGAAGGCCTCGGCTGGATCCGCCCCGCCCAAGGCCGCGGTCACTGCGTCCACGATCAGCTTCATCATGTACACGGTAACCAGGGGCAGAAGCCCCTGGATTACCACCAGAAAAAGGCTGGCGATTGCCCAGCCCCGTCCGCCCTGCCATACAAAGCTGATGGCCCGGTCGAGCCGAAGCGCATCCCGGATCCGCTGCTTCAATGAAACGCCTGCGCTCATCCTAAAACCTCTGGAAACCGCCTCCCTGCGAAGCACACTGTGTCCCAGTTCAAAAAAATGTCATTCCGGACGACCGAAGCGAAGCGAGGGAGATCCGGAATCTAGCAAGCGCCGCCTTTTCGAGCACCCTGCATCCCGGATCGCGGCCTGTCCCGGACTCCGATCCGGGATCCGGGATGACGATCTCCGCCACAGCCTTGGGGGCCAAGATCCACTCATTTATGAATGAATTCCAGAGACCCCTGGACCCCGGCCTTCGCCGGGGCGACGGAAGGGGTGACCTTGGTCTGCTTCCGTGCCTTTTGCGACGCAGTCTCGAGAACGGGAATGCAAAACCATGACGTATCCCGATAGTCCCCAACGTGTCCTCAATACGTCATTCCCCGATTTAACCAGGGAATCCAGAAAAATCCCACCCTGTCTTCAACTCCTGGATCCCGGACCGCGGCGCACTCCACCAGTCCGACCGACGGGGATTCTCCACGCGATTCCGTAGCCCCGACAGGTAGTCTGAATCCAGAACCAGCCGGAAGGGACGCCTCACCCGCCACTGCCGCCAATGCGGATCGTAGCGAGCGGCCACCCAGGACCCCAGCAAGACCTTGATTTGTGCACCGTCCGGCGTCCGAAAAACCACCGCACGCGGTCGCAGCCGCGTGGGCAGCAGCATCACAAACAGCCCGGAACGGCTCAGCCGGCGGTACAGAGGATGGAGCTTCCGGGAGAACCGCCTGTCCGCCTCGCGTCTCCATTTGGCCACACGCAGCTCCGCCAACCCCCGGGGGCCTCCCCGAATGCTCCTTCGCCGTTTGCCCCGCCATGCAGCGACCACCTGTCCCCGGATATCGCCCGGCTTGAGGTTCCAGTCATCCTCTTTTCCGCTGTTATCTCCTCGCGTTCGGATGCCGCGCGGGTCTATTCGAATCACCCGGTGGACAATGTCGTTTTCCGCTTCCCCGGGGCGAAACAGAACAACATCGCCCACCTGCACCGGCCGATCGCCATAGGGCCGGATCTCCAGGAGGTCCGGCTCCGCAAGCGTAGGGAACATGCTGGCGCCCTCGTACGTGCAGAGCGGGGCCCCGCCTTCCAGGGCTTCGTAATCGTAGTTTGGGAGAGGTTTATCAGTGGAAGAGAGCTTCATGCGTCGATCTACAAAGCGGCAGGCAGTTCCGTGACGAAAATAAACTCCGCCCAAAAAACGGAACCAGGTTATAATCCCTTCAAACGAGATAATTCTGATTTATTCATCCTCATTCGGGCAAATTCCGCATCGGTCGGGACACGGTGAGAGCCGGAAAATCAGCATTCACCCCGGCCGTCATTCCGCCCCCCTCTTCCCAGGGCTTGGCCGGGATGACGAATGGCCGCACAGCCTCAAATCCCGGATCCGGCCTTTGTGCCAGGCCCGTTCGGGGCCGGCTCGGCCAGACCACCTAACCACACCCACAGGGCATGGATTTCTGCAGCGCACCAAAGACGGCAAACGGCTTACGATGCACGCAAAACGTACGCGCCTTCTCCACGGAACGTGTCCGGATCAAATCTGCGGGACTCTGCACCACTCCCGGGTTCGACCCGGGTTGATCGCTTCACTTCGTCTTCCATCAGCTCCCAGAATCGGCCGCGCCGGGCGATGTGCATCAGGTAAACCGGGATGGCTTTCACCAGATGAAAGACGGTATCAAACCGCTTAAGCCTGAAGCGCCTGACTTCCTCCAGGTCCATTCCCGCCTTGAACGGTATGGAGACCTGCTCCGCGCACTCCACCAGCATGCAAACGGCCTGGGAACGCTTCAGCCTTTCGACCCGGTTTCTTCTTCCCTGCTGGAGGAAGAAGATGCCTTTGAGCGGGACCGCGCGCTGCACGTCCCAACTGAGCCCGGACGCCCCGTTCAGGAGGCGGCTCCAGGTGGGCCACGGGTGCGCCCAGTATGCGCCGTTCTTGTCCCGCACGATGACACATGCGTCGTCGCACAGCCGCAGCCAGGACTCCGGAAGACGAGCCAGCGTGGTGGTCTTCCCGATGCCTCCGGGACCGGCTATGCAGACCCCGTATCCGTTATGCACCGCCAGTCCGCTGTGAAGCATGACCCTGCCGACGTTTTCCGAGATCTCGCAGAGTTCGGATGTCACCTGCATGACCTGCAAAAGAAGGGACTGGGGACGCGATACGGGACCCAGATGCCAGGTGACTGCATCAGGTGACTCGATCGTCCTTTTAGGAAAAACTGGCCCGTCTTTTCCCACCACAATTCGGACGTGCTTATGGGCTTTCCCCACCGAACCGAGCTTCAGGGTCTTTGCCAGAATGTCCAAGCAGCGCAAAGCCCCGGGGTTTCCCGAAAATATTTCCCAGCTCAGTCCGTCTGCAAATGTAAGAAAGGCTTTTGAACCGTCCATAAGCGAAAACCAACGTTAAAAAACCCTGGGCCCCGGCCTTCGCCGGGGCAACGAAAAAGATGCGCTAAATCTGCCTCGTTGTCTTTTGCGACACACTCCCAAAACCGCAATTCAGAAACTCTCTGGTGCATGAATTTCCGGAATTCACCCTTACTCCGTCATTCCGGCGAAGGCCGGAATCCAGGAAAACGCCATCTTTCCGTGAACTCCTGGATCCCGGATCGCGGCCTGTTTCAAAGAGCTTGTCCGGGATGACGGCTGGCTCTGCGACCCCCAAGCGGCCATAGCTGAGCATCTCATTTTTCGAGGCCCTTATTGTCGGCCTTCGGCCAACCCCGCCCGGGACCGACTTAGTCCGCCCCACGTGACCGCGTCCAAAGGATGTGGGATTCCACATTGGCCTAAAAATCTTCCGGACCGGCCTTGCACTTGTTCGCGGTGGGCCCGTGTTGGCAGTTCCCCCCACCCGAGACAAGGCTCCCCACAGAGCAGTTGCCGGTGGCGTTGCTCCCCGGCTTGCAGGCCTTTCCCAGGCCCTTGGCCAGATCTCCCAGAGATTCGATCTTCGGCGGTTCGTATCTGGGCCTTTTTGCCTCGGTCCCTCTTTTTTTGTGCTTTTCCGACATCTTGGCTTACCCATTCCGTTGAGGGACCAACCGGGTCCCGGGAAAAAGCCCCGCGCCTTCCGCCAGCTCGCAGAACCAATACGGCGCCCAGAGATTCTTCGTACGATAAAAATTCTGGGCGATACAGGAGCCCAGGCAGACCCCTTTCATGAGACATCGCGAGCAAATCCCTTCCAGACGCGCGGGGAGGCCCTCCCGGATCGCCTTCAGGTATTCGTTCTCCCGCCAGACCGCTTCCAGCCGGTGTTCTCCCACCGTTCCGAAGACAAGCTCGGGAACATTTACGCCGATCCCGCACAGGGCATACTGACCGGTCGCTATGACACCCAGTATCCCCAGGATCCCGCACACGCTGCAGCCGTTTCCGGCCGCAATCCGCCTGAGGGGACGAAACGCCATGGGATGGTCAAAAAACAGGTTGAGCTTGGTCTCGGAAGAGAGCTCGCTGTCCACCTTTCGCCCCGCAGCGATCACCTCTTCAATACCGAGCGCATGGTCTCCGTCATAGAGCTTCTCGCCCCGGGCTGTGGGCTGGACCACATTGAACTTCACCGAAGAGGCTCCCAGCTCTTCCGCCATGCGGACGAGGGCTTCCATCTGTTCGACGTTCTCTCTCATGAGGCTCATGATAATCTGAGGCGGCGTGTCCGCAGCCGCCAGATTGCGCACCGCCCGCACCGCGCCTTCGAAAGAACCCTGCACCCCCCGTATCCAGTCGTGGGTCTCCGCATCCGCCCCGTCAATGCTCACGGAAACAGACCGGCGGGGGGCTTTGGCGATCTCCCGGGCTACGGGATCCGTACAGAGGAGCCCGTTCGTTTCCACACCCAGCCCCAGCTCCTCCCGCCGTACGATCTCCAGTAGCTCCTCGAACTTCGGGTGGAGCAGAGGCTCCCCTCCGGTAAGCTTCACGCTTTTGAGCCCCAATTCTTTGGCTTCCGCAATGGCACGCTCAAAGAGCTCCAGGGGCAGCATCGGGTACCGGGTCCCGTCCGCATCGTACTTGGGCGCAATCCAGCAATGCCTGCAGGCCAGATTGCAGCCCTCGGTCAGATAGAAATAGAGCTGGCTGAGAGGCGGCACCGTTCCCGCTTCGGTCTTTGGTTCCCCGTTCGGGTCCACTTTTTGCGTTTCGTCTTTCATTCTCATCCCAAAACAGCCTATCAACCAAAAAATATTCTACACAATCGGCTAAATTGTGGTCCATGCGGAATTGGGGTACTTCGCTCCCTCATTCCGGCGCAGGAGATTCCGTTAAAGTTCGAAAAAACCGTCATTCCAGCGAAGGCCGAATTCCAGAAAAACTCCATCATCCCGCGAACTCCTGGTTCCCGGATCGCGCCCTGCTTCACAGGGCTTGTCCGGGATGACGAATCCATGCTCGGACCCTCGATCAGATCCCGGGACAGAGGGCCGAATCCAGAGTCCGTGTTCACTCCGTCATTCCGGCGAAGGCCGGAATCCAGCACACTTCCGCCCAGGGTCCATTCGACTCACATCCGGGAAATCTCAAAACCTACATACCCCCGCTCAACCAGCCGGCTCAAAAATGCGATAATATCTCTCTCGAACCCTTTCGGCAGATCAACAAATCTCTCTTCGATACCATGCACGATGTCTCGCGTGGTCCGGCTTCCATCAATTAGTCCCCACACGGCCAGACCGACCCTGTTGACCCGGTTGGCGTCTCCGGTTTCGGGGTTGAACAGCACGGCTTCTTCGTCGCCCCTTCGCTTCAACACTACCGAAGGGTTGCGAATAGGCGCCCCTGCGTGATCCCACAGCAGACCGACCATCGGCGACTCAAGTGGTGCTGCACCTTCTCCCGGTTTTTTCAAACGCGTAAACCCCAAAGAAACCGCTTGCAGCGAAAAAACGCCTGCTGACGGCCCAACCGCAAGCGTCACGTCAGATGCCCGTCGGATGACCTTAATGCATGCACGCCCCGTTATCAAGGCGTGTATAAATGATCTCCGCCCACGGAAGGGCTTCGTCTTAACCCCCTTGTAAGGGACAATTCTGATTTATTTATCGTCATTCCAGCGGAACAGGCCATGTCGCAATTCCAAACAATCGCCATTCGGGACGAACCATGCGAAGCAAAGCAAGATCCAGAATCCAAGAAAATGGCATCATAACGTGAACTTCTGGATCCCGGCTCGCGCCCCAGTTTCACTTGGCCTGGCCGGAATGACGAATCCATGCTCGGACCCTGGATCAGATCCCGAGACAGAGGTTCATATTCAGAGTCTGAGGTTTCACCTCGTCATTCCGGTCCGCCTAAGGCGGAGAATCCGGCGGTTTTTCAATAACTTTTCGAGTCGACTGGGCCCCGGCCTCCGCCGGGGCGACGGAAAAATTCTGGAAATTATTCGAAGAGAAAAAGCCTTACGAACGTGTCGGGATAGCCGCCATTCGAAAAAATCATCGTACGAACGACGCAAAGCATAGAGATATCCGCTATCCAGAAAAATAAATCCCCTACAGCGCACAAGAATCCGCGCCGCACTGAAGGACCTCATAGACAAAAACGGCCCTTGTCCTCCAAAAATCCGGAAGAGGAGAGACAGGGCCTTGCGCTTCCCCGGGATACGTACGGATTCAGTCCATGCCTTGTCAACTTTCAACCGCATTCGAGGGTGCGGCGCCCCTGCCCGCGTGCACCAGCAAGCGCACGGTCAAGGACCTCCATATCCGCGCCGTCGCGCGTAAAGGCCATCTCGAAGCGCGGGATGCGGCAAAGCAGCTCCTCGAGCAAAAGAAACACCCGTTTGCGCGTCGGCGGGAGCATAAAGGTCCACAAGGCCCGATGCTCCGCCCAGAGCCTTGCCAGAGATTCGGCGACCGTGACCGGCCGCAAGGCAAACCGCCTCGCTTTCCTCAGAAAGAAGATGCCTCCAACGGGCACCGGACCCAAACAAGTGGAAATCGTGCCGAATGGCGTCCCGTGTGCCCGAAATCCGCTTCCTTTTCCGCTGACCGCCACTATATCATCCGACAAGATGCCGCGGCCCGCTGCCTTCCGGGCCACGGTGGTCTTGCCGGACCCGGAAGGCCCTGTGAAAACCAGTGCCTGCGCATTTCGCACCAACGCGCTCGCATGAAGAAGGAGCCTCCCGTGCTTGGGGAAAAACTGCAGACAGACCGTCAGCACATGGTCGCTGATCTGCTTGTCGTCGCGGACGTCCACATAAAAGAGATCCGACCGCCGCTCCGGGAAACTGAAGCCGAAGAAAAAGGAATCGTTCAAAATATAGGCACCCTCTTCCCCGGCCGCCAGAACCGCGGCCATCGCTTCCACGACCTCGGGGTCCTGCAGGAGCGGAGAAGTCCTCAGCCCGTCCCGTTTCATTCCGGAAAGCGATCTTGACGGAGTCCCTCCGGGCGTCCATCCCAGCGCGGAGAGCTTGCACAGGGTCCGTTTTACGATTCTTACCCGAACCGGAGGCACCAACCCGCTGCAGTAAGAGGCCTCCAAATGCCTTAGAGAATCGGGAACAGAAACACCCCGGGCCTCGAGCTCCAGGGGAACGCCTCCTACGACCAACCGCGTTCGGGAGACCGGTTCCCTCGCCGACGGCGTTTCCCTTATACCTTGCTTTTTCACAGCCGGTGCAGCAGTCCTGTCAAACACCCAGATCTCCATCTAATGAGAATCCGGACTGGGTCCGGCAACGCAGGCCGGGAAAAGATCCACACTGTTTCCTGTGCTGCATTCGATGGTCGCCGTATTCCCGAATGCACACACCAACCCGCCATAAGCACCTCCGGCAAAGCAGGTCCCCTGGGGTTCAGGGCCCTGCCCCTGCCCCGGATAGATAGCAAGCCCCGTAAGACGAGGCGGTTCGTATGCCCTTCCCTTCGATTCCCGCGGAAGCATCGTTTACAAACTCCATTGATCATAAGACCCTGGAGGGTCAACATGAAAAGAATTGCTGCTTTTGCCTGCTTTGATTTTATATGCAACAAATATGCCAGCAAATCGCTCGAAAAATATTTTTTATGAAAATACTCCATCCTGGTCAAGACCAAAGGAAGACCTCCGAAAATTGTTCATCCGGAATTTGGGCATCCTGAGCGTTCGGATAGGTCTTAAGGACGGGAAATGCCCTGGTTTTTCCCAGCCCTTGCTCCGCGCCGTCATTCGGATGCAGGCCGGCCCGTACGCGAACTTAGGAAGGTTGCATCCATTCCGTCATTCCGGCGCAATAGAATGTGTCGTAATTCGTCATCCCGGACAAGCGCTGTGAAACAGAGCGCGATACGGGATCCAGAAGTTTCCGAAAAGACGGCGTTTCCCTGGATTCCGGATCTCCCTTGCTTCGCTTCGGTCGTCCGGAATGACGTTTTTTC
>CAYVUX010000116.1:0-8815 GCA_964455075.1 uncultured Desulfobacteraceae bacterium
GCCCGGTTCACCGGTCTTGAGGACCCTCCGGGCCTCCTCCAGGGTCTTGGCCTCCAGGATCCCGCCCCCGATCGTCCCGAAGAGGGCGCCGTCGTCCAGGATGAGACACCGGGTCCCCAATCCCCTCGGGGAGGGCCCGCCCTGCCGGATGATCGTGGCCGCGACCGATGTGCGACCGGCCTTCAATTGCTCCAGCATTTTGATATAGATTTCAGTCATCGTCCCCATGGATCACTGCATATCGATTCTCGAAAATGGAGGCCAGCACAACTCTGTCCACCGGGCGCTCCGGTCCCGGAAAAAGCCTTCGGACGAGTACCCCCCCGCCCTCCGGTTCCGACCGGAGGATGTCGTACTTATTCAGGAAGGCGATTTTCCGGGCGCTTTTTGGACACCCCTTGAAAAGCCCTTGGACGGACTCGAAGACCATACCAAGGTGCTTCGGTTCCAGGCGATCGCCCGCCTTCAGGCCTGTAAGCTCTTGAAACCGCTCCAAGCGAAAAACCGTCTCAGGATCCAGGGGTTTTTCCAGAGCATCCAGGCCCGCCACCGCCGCCACCATGGTTGCCGAGCGCGGGATCACCGGCTCCTTTTCGGAAGGCGCCTTTACAGAGCGCCCTGCAGCTCCATCGGCCTCCAGGATCAGGTAATCCACCATGGAGGAGAGAAACAGCTCGTCCGCGAACTCCGGGGCAACGCCCGCCACCTTTCCGTTCTCGAGCATTCTCCGGCCTACAAAGACCCACCCCTTCCTCTCCAGGCCCCTCTGCACAGCCGAAAGGGCATTCCGCTCCGAATCCAGCAAAACGATTTCCGGCGCTCGACGCGCCTCCCGTTGCCATACCTTCGTGGTCGTCCCGATGACCACCCTCCGGCCCGCGCCTACCAGCGCCTCTGCCGCTGCGAAAAGGAGGCTTGTCTTGCCCCCGCCCCCGACAATCGCCACATGTTCCCGCGGCCCAAGGCCCAATGCGGATATTACACTGATCGTTGGGCGTTTCAATTCAGAGATTTCGCTTCCCGGGGCTTTGCCGTCCTATTTTTTCCTGAGCACCCTGCTGTCCCCTACCCGGACCGTCACCTGCGTCTGATCAAAGTATTCAATCAAGGGGATCGTGTACTTTCTCGAAACTCCCGTCAGGTCCTTAAACTCGGGCGTCATGATCTCCCCATGCTCATTCAGGAAATCAACCAGGCTCTTCTTCAGATTCTCAATGGCGTCTCGATGAAAATAGAGGTCGTTTTTGACCTTGATAAGGACACCCTCCTTTACCAGCACCTCGAGCAACTCGGACCCGGTTTTGCCCGGAAAACGGTCCTTGATCTCCTTGAAATAGGGAGGCTGAAGGCCTCCCTGGAGATAGATTTCCTCGAGCTTGCTCCGGGTTTCCTCTTGATCCTGGGCCAACGTCACCCGGTGATCCCTGGCACGGATCATTTCTTTCTCCTGAGAAATGAGACCTTCTCGAGCGAGTTCGATCACCAGATAATTGAACAATTTCGGATTCCTTGCCCCTGTGGTCCTGGAACGAAGCTCTTCCTTCGGCAGCCCGTTTTTCAACGGGAATGCCTGGTGGTACTTTTCCACCGTGTCAAGGATCTCTTTCCGGGCTTTTTCAAGAAATTCGGCATGAATGAGGCCGCCTCTTTCCTTGTCGTAAAGGACAATCCGCTTCTGGGCCTTAAGGGCCTGGAGCACATCTTCCAGCCGTTTCCTTCCGCAGTTCACAAGGAAGGACAACTCGCCTTCTTCCACGCCCTGGGTTCGACCGAGGAAAACAAAGAGCTCCACGGTTTCATGCAGAGCGCCTTCGTGCAGTTTCTTGAGCTGATCATGAACCGTCCGGGAATAACGCTTCATCTTTCTCGGCAGTGCATTGAGAACCATCCCTCCCCCGATGGTCCGGACGGGAGAATAGCTCCTCAGGACATAATGGTCTCCCCTGAGTACCGCCGTGGGCGCATCCAGCCTCACCTGGGCGAAGCAAGCATCCCCGGGAGCCAGCTCATCACGATCTTCCAACGCGACGGTCGCGATAATCTCGGATGTGCCCGAGTGGAAACGCGCCTTTCCCCGGTTCTTCAGCTTTCTTGGCGCACTGGGCAGCAGGTGGAGCAGCACATCCACCATGTACGTAGGCCGCAAGGCGTCCTTTGTTGCCAGAATTTCCCCTCTCATGAGGGAGGCTCTCTCCACGCCTTGCAGGTTTATGGCCGTGCGGAGGCCGGCCCGCACCTCTTTAACCTCCCTGTTGTGAACCTGAAGCCCTCTTATCCGCGAAGGAATCCCCTGGGGATAGATCGTCACTTCGTCCCCGGTGCGCACAGAACCCGAGATCGTCGTCCCCGTGACCACTGTCCCAAAACCCTTCATGGTGAACACGCGGTCGATGGGCAGGCGGAAAATGTGCCCCAGATCCCGCTCAGGCACCTCTTCGACCATCCTGTCCAGAACCCGGATGAGTTCTTCAAGGCCGTCACCGGTTACAGAGGAAACCTCGACCATGGGGCTCTCCGCGAGAAAGGTCGCGGAAAGCGACTCAAGGATGTCTTCCCTGACCAGTTCCAGCCAATCCGCGTCCACCATGTCGATCTTCGTCAGGACGACCAAACCGTGCCTGATGCCGAGGAGTTCGCAAATCTCCAGGTGTTCCCTGGTCTGGGGCATAACTCCCTCGTCGGCCGCGATGACCAGGGCCACCAGGTCGATTCCTGTTGCCCCGGCCACCATATTTTTTACGAATTTCTCATGCCCGGGCACATCGACAATGCCCAGTCTCTTGCCCCCCGGCAGCTCCAGGTGAGCGAAACCCAGTTCGATGGTAATTCCGCGCTCCTTTTCCTCCTTCAACCTGTCCGTATCGATGCCCGACAGGGCCTTTATAAGGGACGTCTTGCCGTGGTCGATGTGACCCGCTGTACCCAGAATGATCTGTTTCATAAAAAAAGTTCTCTCTGCTTCTCAAACGAAGTAATTAAAACCCGAAGCGGTATATATTCGGCATGTTCCCTCTCCCGCACAGACCCGCAAGGCGGCGCAAAGGAGCTTCGCCGGACCAACGGGGGCAGCCGCCTCTGCCTTTCCCGTACATAAAGGGAATGAGACAGGCTGTCAAGACGTATGGAGAGCGGTCCCGGGAAACCATGATGTTTCCCATCTTCATTTCCCGTCCGGGGACTCGACGGAACTCCGGTTTTGCCTCAGGCTAGTCCTTTTGGATCAGCAGGCCTTCTGGGAATTCTCAACGCCTTGGTCAACCTGCGCTTTTAGAACTTGCTCCTTTCATAAAGGTTGGTGTATACTCGGCTTCGCGGTGTGCAAATTCCTTTTATAAAATCTAAATGTTTAAAGATCCTTATTGCCGATATGTCTTGGTTGATGGTTAAATACTTATGGACCTATTTGTAACAAGGACGCTTCGGTGTGTCTCACCGAAAAACAACTGGAACGGACGTTTGAGAAGAAGATCCCTGTGCATCAAGGTCATATTGTTCCGCTTCAGACGGGATGCAGCCCTTCCGTCGCTCTCATCTCTTTCTGTTTCGAGGGAACGGCGACCATGAGCAAAGACAAGACCATGAGGAAATGATGACAGCGAAAAAGATTCTGGTTGTTGACAACGATCGCCTCATACTCGAGTTCATGGAGGAGCTTCTCACCAACAAGGGCCATGAGGTGGTGAAGGCGGAGGACAGCCTTGTGGCTCTGGATGCGTTGAAAACGTACAAACCCGATTTTATTTTTCTGGACCTCGTCATGCCGCATATTGATGGGGCGCGCCTCTGCAGAATCATAAGAAGGATACTCGGACAGAAGGGCGTCTATATCGTGATCCTTTCGGCGACAGCGGCGGAAAGCCGAGAGGATCTTGCGCAGCTGGGTGCAGACGCGGTCATCGCCAAGGGCAAGTTGACCGACATGGCTCAGAATATTCAGACTCTTCTGTCGAAGCCGGAAATCGGAGACCCTGGGAAGGCGCTCGGGGTGGAGGCGCTTCATCCGCGGAGGGTCACTGAAGAACTGCTGGATATAAACAAGCATTTCGAGATTATTCTTGAGGGAATGTCCGAAGGGATCCTGGAGTTAGACTCCAATGAAAGAATCATCTATGTCAATAATGCCGCCGCGTCCATGAGCGAAACAGCTGAAGAGGACCTTCTGGGTTCCAGGCTCTCCGAGTTGTTCCGGAAGCAGGATCGACCTCGTTTGCAGGAAATCTTGCAAGAGAGCCTCCAACATGGAAAGAGGAAAAGTGAAGATTCTCCAATGAAACTCAAGAACACTATGGTTACGCTGGATATATTCTCCCCACATGATGAGGGCCAGGCCAGGGCGATAGTGATTCTTAATGACGTTACCGAGAAAAAGCGCATCGAGATGGAGCTTATAAGGGCCCAGAAAATGGAGGCCATTGGCACCCTGGCCGCGGGGATCGCCCACGACTTCAACAACATTCTGGCCGTGATCCTCGGGCACACAGAGCTTGCCGGAATTCAGCTGGAACAAGGTCTATCTCCAAAGGTAAGCCTGGAGGAGGTTCTAAAGGCATGTGCCAGGGCGAAGGATCTGGTAGGGAACATCCTGGCTTTTGGCAGAAAAGGCGTTCAGGGAAAGAAGCCGGTACGCCTCGAGCCTGTGGTCAAGGAAACGATCAAGCTATTAAAGGCGTCCCTGCCGAAGAATATCGAACTGCGTCAGGAGATTATGAGGAATACGGGAACGGTACACGCGAACCCCTCTCAGGTACAGCAGGTACTGATGAACTTGTGCTCCAATGCGGCCCAGGCGATGAGCCCGGGAGGCGGGATAGTGGAGGTTGCTCTGGAAAATGTAACACTTGATACGGCTGATGTGAACGAACAGGCTCATCTCAAGCTCGGTTCGTACGTGAAGATGACGGTGAGAGACAACGGACACGGCATGTCATCGGAAACCATGGAGCAGATTTTCGATCCCTTTTTCACCACAAAGGACACGGGCTCGGGCACGGGGCTGGGCCTTGCGGTGGTACACGGAATTGTCAGAGAGCATGGAGGGACCACGCTAGTGACCAGTGACCCGGGTAAGGGTTCCGTGTTTGAAATATTTTTCCCGGAGGTCGAAGTCGAACCGGAAAACGTGCTCGACCCGGAAAGCTCGATTGTCGGCGGGGGAGAACGCATCCTGTTTGTGGACGACGAGGTGGCATTGGCAAAGCTCGGAAAGCGGATCTTAGAAACCCTGGGATACGAAGTGGTTTCTGAAACGAACAGCGAAGAAGCCCTCAGGAAGTTCAAGGCGGATCCGGAAAACTTTGATCTGGTGCTAACAGATTTGTCCATGCCGAATATGCCCGGAGACAGGTTCACTCAAGAGCTGATAAGCCTCCGGCCGGACATTCCGGTGATTCTATGCAGCGGCTACGGCAATCGAATTTCAGAGCAGAGGACTGAAGAGATAGGCCTGAAGTATTTCCTTGAAAAGCCGTGGTCAAAAAGAGACCTGGCCGAGATTGTCAGAAAGGCTTTGGCAGCAGCTCGCAAACCGTGAAGTACAGGAAACAGCGGGGAACTACTACCGGAGCGTCAGGAATGCGCGGTTCCTGATCGCCGGCATCTACCTGTCAGCAAGCGTAGTTCCAGCCGGGTTCCCATGGAAAAGTATCCAGCTAACGCGATCGGATTTCCCCCAAGCGCCGCATGAATTGTCAGCAGGAGTTGGTCGATCACCGCCCTTCCTCTCCGGGCACACCCAGTTACTCAAATTTCCGTACGATGCTCTCTTTGCCCATAAAGCCCACGTGGCGGCCGACCTCTTTGCCCGATTTGTCATAAAAGATCTGGGTGGGGATAGCCCGAATCCCAAAACGGCGGGCCTGGTCTCGATGCTCCCAGGCATCAATAAAAATGATCGAAGCGCGACCGGTGTATTCCTTTTGCAATTCCTCAATGATGGGAGCCATCATCTTGCACGGGATGCACTTGTGAGCCCCGAGGTCCACCGTGGTGACCAACCCCGGCGTGGGAACCGGCGGGATGTCGCCATCCGGCGAATCGGCGGCAAGCGCGGGCACAGCAGCCCAACAGGCAAACATCGCGCAAAAGAAAATCAACCTCATCGTTTGTATCATTATTCCTCCTTCCACCCGTTGCAATTGACCATTTTATCATTCCGGCATCCATCAAGGAGGCGAATATTTTTACCGATTTCGGCTCAAAGCTTGAATCGGTAAAAACGGCGTTCCGACCCGAAAGGCGCTTTGCCGCAGGGAAGTCTCCGTTTACGGCTCGCACGACACATGACACACGCCGGTGCTCGCCTCCACCGCGTAGGGCAAATACTTGCGCTTGAACCACAGCGGGGCGTTGAGATAGGGCAATGCCCCGCCCGCCTCCTCGATCAAACGCGCTACGCAGTGCACCCACTGAAAGTCGGGGTTCCACTTCGGCCGAAAGATCTCCTTGCTGTACCCTGAAAACAACACGGCATCTCCTCCATCAGGAAAGATCTTTGCGGGGGTTTCATTGTTCTCCCGGCAGGCGAGACACCGCGTTTCCCCAAGCATCAACCGCCTCGCGGAACGGCTCCCCGGGAGCGGTCCTGTTAAATCACCTGCGGCGGCGTCCCCCTTGACCATCGCACCTTTTCCTGCCTATTCCCTAAGCCAGGATTTGACATCCTCTTTGCCGGGAATCTTCCCAACCGACTTGACTTCGCCGTCCACGACTACCGCCGGCGTGCCGAACACGCCGTAGGCGGCGATCTTCATGACATCGGTTACTTTTTCCACATCCGCGGCCAAACCGGCCTCCGCCACCGCTTCCTTCACCACCCTCTCCGTTTCCTGGCATTTGGGGCAGCCGGGGCCCAGCACTTTGATTTCCATGGTTACACTCCTTTTAATACGGTTTATTTGTAGACAAGCGGATACGCCCCAACGGACGCAGCAATTCTCCGACTTGTGCGTCCTTGCCAAAACAACTCCGATGGCCTCGCTATTCGCCGGAATCACAGTCTACTCCGCGATATCTTGCGGCATCCTTCGCCACAAGCTCCGATATCGACGTTGCAACTCCATTCTAATTTCGTCATATATAGATATAATAACCTCAAAAAATTTTAGCGCTTGCAGATGTCTTCCCGCCGAATCTCGGGCAGTCTGGCCACAAGCTCCGACACGTTGGGGTCCTCATCCAGCCAGTGCCGGAGATTCCCCAATAAGTTGGCCACATAAGGACTTTCGGCTCCGTCGCTCAATCGGTAGTTCACCCAAAGTCCGTCTTTGAAATAGGTGATCAAACCTGCATCTTCCAATATCTTGAGATGCTTGCTGGCAGTGGATTGGGCTAGCCCCAGTGCTTCCTGGATCTCACACACGCACAAGACCCTGCGCTGAAGCAGTTTGATCATCTTGACCCGATTGGGGTCGGAAAGGGCCTTCATAACTTTGATAAATTCTTTCATGGCGTCCATATATCGCTCAAATAGAATTTAGTGTTTTCGCAAATTTATGTCAAGAAGCAATCCGGGCCCCTTCAGGAGGCTGTGTACAAGGGGGGTAGCCATCAAACCGCTTTCCGGGGCTCGCCCGGGATCCCGACGGCTGCTCACCGCGAGGTCTGTACCGGCTGTATGGCGTCGCTAAAAATCCTTCGGCGGTCGAGATCATGCCAATATCGAACAGATAGATCCCTTATATGAGAGAAATAGGCCGGGTTGAGGCCGCCGAATTTTTCCACTGCCGCCTTGATCTGATTTCGGATCTCCTCCCACACATCGTTTTTTAGTTTGAGTCTCAGCCGAGCATGACGCGAAACGAAGACGGCCTCGGGGTTGGGTGCTTGATCAGAGATGGTGATCGCTCCCCTTCCGAGACTTGCCCCTGTGGATACCTGGAGCCCGTCGTTCATGCAGCTTAAAGGAGGCTTCCGTCCGGCATAAGATACCACGGTGAGCGCATCGAACGGGGCCTCAAGAATCTCCCTGGCCCTCACCCCCATTTTTGCCCCGATGAGCGAGTAGATGCCCAAGTGCCTGTGGAATTCATTGGTCAAAAGACACGCTTTCCACTCTTCATAACCATACTTTGAAATAATCCCTTCCACATAATCCCTGACATCTTCCCTGAACAAAACGGGGTCCGTCGGAAACGCTTTCAATACCACCGATCGACGAGCGCTCAAATGGAAATCCGCCGAGTGGCCGAGCAGTTTCACGTAGCTCATCCGGACCTCTTCGGCCTCAAACGCCCGGAGCAGCATGACCTTTCTCCGCTTCGCAGAGGGCGAAAATGTGAAAAGACCGGGCTCATTCATGTAGATAACGATCATCTCGTCCCACACCCGGAAATGGTCCTGAACCAGAAGCCTTTTGACCTGTGGCGTGCTGTGGAGACTTTCAAATAACCGCGATGCCGGAGTCTTGAGTTCTGCGATGTTCTTAAAAAGTTCTACACCAAAGGGAAGCAACCGTTGGTCCTGAATATTAATGGCGTAAATGTTGACCCCGGAATCGAAGACGGTACTTGCCGCAGCCGGATCTCTCAGCGTATTCCAGCCGGGATTGTCGTCCTCCGGAGGACCGCCGAAATACAAAAGCATGGAAATCTTGTCCTTGATTCCGGGGTCGAGGCGAAGGGCGGATGCGAGATTGGTAAGCGGTCCAAGGCAGAGATAGAGAACAGGGTCTTGTGATGCCTTCAAGATTTCCACGATTTCTTTTGGTGCGGACGCCTTCTGCTTTACCCTGTCTCCTCCACCCTCTTTTTCCTTGACAGCGACTTCCTTTGTCCATGCGCGCCATGGCGGCGCCGGCTTGTTGAGCGCCTTTCCCTCG
>CAYVUX010000117.1:0-3884 GCA_964455075.1 uncultured Desulfobacteraceae bacterium
GCGTTTTCTTCCTCGCCCTTCTTGACATAAACGTGCATCAGGCCCAGGACTTCGTATTGACCGTTTTCCAGCTTCGTTGTATCCCAGCGTACAGGGAAATTTTCCTGCTTATCCTCGGATTCTCCGATCTTAATCCAGCTCTGGGTGTTTACTTTCCTGTAATACCAGGGGTTGGATATCTTCATCACGGCTCCCGGAAGTCCAAGCTCCTCGAGTTCCTTTTGAAGCAAATCTTCATCGAGCTTCTCACGGAGCCGGACGACTCCTGAGAACTTCCTCAGGCTCTCGGACGGAACGATAAAATGGGGTCCCCAATCGAACGGCATGGCTGCCTCCTTTCTTTCCTTCCACGTTGTCTTGCAGGTTGCAACAAGCGAAACAAAGGCTCTAATCGTATGATAAAAAGCAATTTGGGTGCCAATGGACTCCACGGGGGCTGCCTTTCGTACATCATGTCGGGTGTATCGGCTCTTACGAGCACGGCGATCGGCTATCCTATTCGCGTTTCCGGGAAAACCGCTACAAATTAAAAGGGTTATGGAAAGCAGGATCGGGATTCACGATGCATGTCGCCTACGGGGCGCTGCTCCGGCGCGGAACAGGCAAGGATGGAGTAGCCCGGAAGAGGACCCTGGGAAACAACCGTTTCATACGATTCTGTGGACAATGAGCCGCAGGTCCTACAATTTTGTATGGTTCAGCGGGGGTTGCATTTACTCCCAGGGTTCGGCCGCGAGATTCCGTGAAAACAGAAGGGGTTTTGATCAGGATCCCTGAAATATTTCTCCTTCCCCCTCGGCGGGAAATTCGGCATAATGAATTTTTACCCATCGCATCTTCAGTCGGGTGTTGTATTTTCATTGCCGCGGCAGCCGCGGTTGCCCCGTAGCAGGCGATTCTGTGCCGAAAAAATCTCCGCAGAAAAACGGGTCTCCGGCCTTGGTCAGTCGCGTTCAGATGGAGATCATGGCGTCTGGGGAGAAGGTCGCGAAAGCGGACACCTCTGTTCATGCGTTTCTCTTGGAGAGATGTCGCGATCTCACGAAAAGCGGAAATCAGGGCCCAAGCGGCGCCTTCGGCTTCCTGTGGGCGGATCAGGAGTCATTCAGGGCCCTTCCTGGCATTCGCTGCATCGCTTTTGGTAGGAGGCGAGTTGGTCTCGAAGCCATTGGGGTGTCTCCATCTTTTCGAAGGTGTCCAGGTTGACGGTGACGGTCACGTTGTGGCCTTGGACCGTGAGGGTTTCCGGGTCATCCATTTGGTACACCTTGTACGCCCATGTAATGGATGTGCGTCCGATACGTTTCACGATCACTTCGACTTGGACCTTGTCCCCGTAGTTCAGGGGCTTTGAAAAATCCGTTTCCAGGTGGACGGTGGGAAATCCTATGCGCTGGTTGATCAGCAATGCGGGATAGTCGATTCTCAGTTCAACGCCGAAAAACTCTTCCAGGGCAACGTGGAAGTAGTGGAGAAATCGGGGATAGTACACGATTCCGGCGTAGTCGATATCGCTGAAGCAGACCCGGATGGGAGTGCGGAAGGCCATAGTTCGCTTCCTCCTGACGGCTGTAGTTCCGGCTGGGTTTTTTCTCGTCTCTCCGCGCCGCGGGGTGGGAGGCCGAGCCATAAAGGCATCATATCAGGCGAAGGAATATTTTCAATCCCTGGAAGATGAGGTGTGTATTCCGGATGAAGAGAAAAAGCCTTATTTGCGTGTCGTTCCTCCTGATCCTGTGGCTGCCGCTTGTGGCCCCGGCATCCGAAGGGAGAATGACGCTCGATGCCCGAATCAACGGCCGGAAAATATGCCTGGTTTTCGACACGGGGTCCGCGGTGTCTCTGACGATTTGGGAGCGAACCGCCGAAAGCCTTTCGCTGAAGACCCGTCAAGAAGAAGGAAAGCGGGTGGCTACGTTCGCACTCGAGACAGCCGGAGGGACGTGGCCGGAAGCAAAAGCCCTGGTAATGAACTTTCTACCCTTTCCGGAGGTGGACGGGGTCATCGGCTGGCCCGCGTTGCGAGATGCAGCCTGGCGGGTGAACTGGGAGCAGCATTGCCTGCAGGCGCTCACGGATGTCCCTCGGGAAGTCCTCTCCTGGCAGGTCCTGAATATAGATGACCGTATGCCCGTTGCCGCGCTGCCGGCGGAAGATGAGAAGGGGGGCCTGATCTATCTGGATACGGGTTCCCCGGACGGTGTCGCACTTTCAAACGCCCGTTGGGAGAAATGGACTTCAGAGGCACCGGGCGGGCCTGAAACCCTCAGCAGCGGATACATGCCTGCTGCCGGAGGGCTTTTTGTCACCGAAGTCCGCTGGGCCGAGCAGATTCAGGTGGGTTCTCTGAAAGTGGAAGAGGTATTGGTGGAGAAAAATGTATACAAATGGCCGCGGCTGGACGCGGTTTTTGGAATCGAAGCCCTCAAGCATTTCGAAATGGTGATGGATCTCAAGGCAGGGAAGATCTATCTGAAACAGCGGCCGTATTTCGGAGAAGAGGCCGAATACAACCGTCTGGGTGCCGCCTTCGTGCCGGCCTCTGTGGACTCCGTTAAGCTGGTGGGACATGTGCTCAAGGAGAGCCCCGCCTACAGGGCCGGTCTTCGTTCAGGCGACATTCTTCTCAAGGTGGACGGCATCGATATGACCCAATGGAGGACCGATCCCTCTATCCTGAAAAAGAAGTTCTGGTTCGCGCCGGCGGCGACGGAGTACATGCTTGAGATCGAAAGAGACGGCGAGAGGCACATCATCCCCGTGGTGTTGGAAGAGATTTTTGAGTCCACTTGGCCTTCCATCCAGTGATCCGCGGAACAACCGGGAGGCGGATCGAATTCGAGGTAGCAGGGATGAAAATCGTATATTCTCCCATTGGAGTGATTCATTCCCCTTTTCGGGAGCTAAAAGGGATGCCGATTCAACCGGCAGGGGCGAAGGGAATCGCCGGAACCGTGGAAGTGTTTGAGGAGTTCCGCGAGGGACTGAAAGATTTGGATGGATTTTCCCATGTCATTCTGCTTTATCATCTACACGCCAGCGAAGGATTTCGTCTTCACGTAATCCCCTTTCTGGATTCTCAACCCCGAGGGCTTTTTGCAACCCGCGCGCCCAAGCGGCCCAACCCCATCGGCCGCTCTGTGGCGAGGCTTCTGGGAATGGAAAACGGTATACTTCACATCGAAGATGTTGATATCCTGGACGACACTCCGCTTCTGGACATCAAACCGTATGTGCCGGACTTTGACGGGCACACGAAGGTCAGGACCGGCTGGCTGGAAAAGGCCCGGAAAACCGTGTCCGGAAAACGGTCCGACAGCCGATTCCGCTAGAAGCCTTCGGGCCGGGTCATTTATGTGCCTGGATGAACGTCACGAAAAACCCTTGAGGAGGGCTTCGGCTCAGGCGTTCACCGGGTTCCGCGCAGGACCCCTGAGCGGGTGCAAAGACGCCTTGGAAACCCGCAATAGATATTCCCTCGTTGTTGCAAGTACTTATTCACGAATACAAAGGATCTGTGATTGATGCAGTTTGGCAGACACAATGGAAGATTTGCCGCTGTTTTCAATTTTTACTTATTCTGGCCTTTTTTTTGCTTTCAACACCTTCGCCTCTGTGGTATGTCACGAACCAAGGCGCCGGGAAATGCCGGTACCCGGTGGGATGACACCGGACGCGGAGAGAGACGGTGTTTCCCGGCGCCCTCTTTTATCCTCGAGAGCACCCATTCTCCGGCCCGGCTTTTGAAGCCCGGATTCTTGGCGGCCGCCCGACCGGTTCCCGTCTGAATCGCACTTTTGAACCGAAGGAGTCACGCATGATCAGCATTCAAGAGCTTGACGACCGTACCTTCCGCGTCACCGTAGAAAAGGGAACCACCACGA
>CAYVUX010000117.1:3894-8760 GCA_964455075.1 uncultured Desulfobacteraceae bacterium
GATCCGGCCTATTATGAGAAGCTCACAGGCGGACGCGTTCCCGTAGAGAAGCTGGTGGAGAAGTCGTTCGAATTCCTCCTAGATCGCGAACCCAACACTTCCATCCTGGGCCGTTTCGACCTCCCGGTCATCGGCCAGTACTTCCCGGAGTACGAAAAGAAAATCCGCAAAATGCTCGAGTAAGATCTTTCCTCCCCGGGTCAGGTCACCAGTTTTTCCACGGTATCGAAAAGCACCTCCAGGCCGAAGCGGTAACCGTCGAGCGGGATCCTCTCGTCATAACCGTGAAACAGGTCCTTGAAGCTCAATCTTTCTTCTTCGGGAAGGACCAGGATGAAAAGCCTCCTATGGGCCAAAGAAAAAGATACGACACATGCTCTTTCTGTCCCGCCATCCAGGGTGTTGCCCCGCGTTCTCCAATCAGAGCGACGAACCGGTAGGGCAGGCGTACTTTATCGGATGGTTTTCGATTCTCTGCATGCTGAATCGCTTGTTTGAGTCTCATTGAATACGCGCAGTAGGTCGCTCCGGAAGACAAACCCCTCCAGCATCCGGATCCGAGGTTCTCCTTGACACAGGAAACCGGGTCTTGTATGAGTGGCACCCAGAAAAGAGAATCCCCGACAAGCAAGGCATCAACAATGCGGTTTCTATCACCTGCGTTCCGTTCCGCCTCGTGGCAATCGGGCTAGTCCGTCTCCCAAGCCGACCCTTGAGTACTGCGGTCAACCTGGACTCGAAGGCTGCGGCGAACATCAAAAAGTTCAAGGTGTAGGAGTCGCTGCGCAACAAATTCGGCAGGTGTACCGGTATGCCCTGTGCTATGCCGCCGTGCATTGTGTTCGCATGAGGGGTGTTTCAGCATCTTCTGCAATGCGGAAACAGGCTGCGGCATAATTTCCCGATGTGCAATGGGAGCGATTGGGTTTCCCAACCGGGTGATGTTCACACTGTGTTCAGCGAGAGAGAGGGCTTCTTTGTCTGTGATACAGGCGGTATTGAGAAAGGAGGGAGGCATGAGACAACGATGGTTCTGGTTGGCGGTCTGGTTTTTGGTGATGTCAGTGGCAGCACCAGCTTTCGCGTGGGATCTGAACGGCTCGATGGAGCGATGGGACACCGCGCCATGGAGGCCCTACGACATTGCGGTGCTGAGCGACGGTTCGGCGTGGTTGACACATCGCGACAGTTTAAGTCCGGACTGGCCCACAGGGGCTCTGGTGAGCGTCGATCCCGCAACAGGAACGGTTACGCCTCACCAGGTCCCGGACGCGTGGGGAGATTCGGGGTTCCAGATGATCGACCGCGCACCGGGCGACATCCTGTGGATCGCCGACGAGTATGATCGGATCGTGCGATTCGACCCGGCCACGAACACGTTTACGCCGTATCCCCTGCCGGCTGCCACGTTCGACCTGCCTGCAAGTCCCCTTGGAATCCGTGTGGCACCGGACGGCATTGTCTGGTTTACGTGCTGGGGCTCTTACCCCGGTCCCGGCAGCGGCCCGGCCATCGGTTCGTATGACCCCGCCACCAACAGCTGGGAGGCGTACCCGGTGGAGGATGGAGCGAATGACGGTCTGCCGGTGGATATCGCATTCTCAGGCGATGGCACCGTCTGGTTCACTACGAAGACGGGTGGAGACGTCCAGGGGCTGGGGAGCCTCGATCCGGGAACGGGGACTGTCATCCTGCGTCCAATCGTTGGGGGAATTGATCCCTTCGGCATTCTGGTAAGCGCAGGGGATGTATGGTTCCTGGATCACCACTATGACTTTGGTAATGGAGGCCTTATCCGTTACGACATCGGAGGGGACAGCTTCGAGTACTTCCCCGTGCCCGCAGAACTGCAGGACCCCCATTTCCTCGTCATGGATCCGGACGGCTTGATTTGGCTGACGGCGTTTGCCGCTCCGGCGATAGGAACGTTCGATCCTGCTACGGGAACCTTCGCACACAGAGCGCTTCCAGCGGGCGCCAGTCCCATGGGGATCGCCCTGTTTCCGAGCGGCGAAATCTGGTGGGCTGAAACGCGGGATACGCTACATGGTGGTGCAGGCCGCATTAGAGGTCTGTTGCTGCCCTTTTTCCCTATAGATCAGGATGTGGTCGGCGTCCCGGCGGTGGGTGCAACGGGTATGGCCATTTTTGGCCTCGCCTTGGGAATATTGGCCGTCTGGTCCATCAGGCGGAGGGGCATGACGTCGTAGCCTTTGCAGGAGGTGCTTCCAGGACATATGCCCGTCGGCTTGAAATCTCTTGGATGGTCGTTTGAGAGCGCAGTTTTTCAAGTCCCTCAGTCCCTCCTGACCGACACAGATCAGGGGAGAGGCCTTTTGTGATTGAAAACTGGTTCGCATGGATCCAAAAGAAGCGATTACATGAGGAGGTCCAAAGTGAGACATTTCGGCATCGTTGTGGTGAGTGCCATTTTTGTGGTTGGATTGCTAATAGCGAATGGGAGTTCTAGTGCCAAGGCATCCGACTATCACGGGGAACTATGCTGGACCTGCGACCGAGGAGGTATTGTCAGCTTGGGATTTACCTCTGTAGGCGGCGGCCATTTTCTTGTTAACGGCCAAACGGATAATGAATCTTTACACGGCAATGCAGAATTCATAAACGGCAAGATCAAGATGGGGCTTGTTCAAACATGGGCTGAGGGACATGGTAATTTCCAGATGGTGCTGGATCCATCTACGTTGAATGGTACGTATTCGGGAATCGATATAGAATATGACTCAAAATCAAAGACATTCAATAAGTACTTCTTCTCAGGTACAATGACTTTTGTTCCGTGTCCTTAAAGGCATGCATTTGTTTAATGTGGGGACTGATTTTGTAGGATAAATATGCAACTTGGCGAATTTCCTTTACACAAGTTTGATCAGGCTGAAAGAAAGGGAGGAAAATGTTAAGAGAAAGATTTAGGGATCCTGTGTTTTCGGCTTTTTTCCTTTTCTGTTGTTGTTCGCTCTTGCTTATCGGTTGTACGCACACTGTGAATGTGCCTTTAAAGCCCAACTATGAGGAAAGCCTTGCAAAAGAGAATGCCCTCTCTTCGGTTACACCACCCATAGCACTCGTCAAAGGCGGCTTTGCAGACAAAAGGGCTGATACCAGCAAACTGGCAACGTTCAAACAGCAGGTACACACTTTCAATCTGTACGGGGAACGTCCTCTTGAGGAGGTTATTTTTGATGGCCTGAAGGAATTGTTTTCCAATTCAGGTCATACCTTCAACGTCTCGGGGTCCGGTGATGCGAGGGTTGATGTGGCACTGTTGAATCTTTCCGCCAGCCGTAATGCCGGCATGGTGGATGTGACAGCGTCTTCCAGTATTCAGATAAGCCTGAGATTTACGAACCTGAACGCCAACAATGTGATCTATTCCGAAATATACAATGGCAGCGATGACAGAGGGCGTGCAATGGTGGGAACCATGGATATGGTCTATGAGTCTATCAACGCGGCCATCGTGGATTGCATCAATAGCGTGGGAGAGGATGAAAGTCTCGTGAAAGCATTGAAGGAAATCGATAGTGCTTCGTAAATGCAGCGAGCCGGGATTTCGCGAGTACTATCAGGGATAAGATTTTTCCGGATCCATAATGCTTTCATAGACTCGCATCAAGTTTATGCATGTTGATGGATAGCATCCGCTATGAGGACAAGGAAGCTCCCCCCGGGCGGCCGACTTTGTGGAACACGATTTTAGCAACCCTGCTTTTATGGATTTGGATGTTGCCAAGCGCTGTATTTTGGTGGATGTCCATTGACAACGGTATCGTGTTGCCGGGAATTCCATACGCTGTCTGGTTTCTGCCCGGTCAACTGTGGCGCATATCGCCGGTGGCTCATATAATATCCGTTATCGCCCTTCCTGCTTTTTTCTATTGGTTTTGCAGAAGCAGGAACTGCTTCAATGCGAAAGCGAAAACCATGCTGTGCACAGCCATGCTGCTCATCATTTTCGTTCATCTTATGTGGGGACTTTCCGTGGTTAGAGCGACGGCATGACAATCGCTAAGGGTTCACTCAAAAATAAATTCACAGAATTGACGCTCAGATTTGGGTCGGATTTGGTCGTCGCGATTGAGTGAAGCCACAGGAATAGTTAACTATTTCGAGGACTTCACGATTGAGCGGCGGCCGAAGATGGTCCGAAGCTGAGATGGGAAAATGGGAAGTTTTTTTTGAGTGAGCCCTAAGGCCCCGGCCGCCGGAACCTGCGCTACTTTGCTGTTGCGCTTTTGAGGCCCGTGTGCCCAGACCGTTCAACATTAGAAAAATAGGATACGATTATGCTATTCCATCAAGAGTCCACAGGATACGAGAAGACCATCCTTTCCGACCTCCAGGGGGCATGGAGTTTGCTGAGAGAGTCCGTGGCGGAAGCCGCGGAATTTGAGGGTTGGGATCGCGCAATATTTCATATTGACGAGGCCATGAGTTGGGAGACGGTCCGCAATCTAAAACGCATGCCGCCGCTTGTTCTCGTCATCAGAAATATATGCAAGCAGGGAAGCGCTCCGGAGGAAGTACTGGAGAATATTCGGCACCTTGATGGAATCCTTAAACAGGTTCTTTCCGAATTTCCCAATTGAGTTTCGGCCCAAGCCATCCGCCTCCAGTGGAGGAAGCGAAGAGGTTTTCCCGTGCCGTAGAGATGAATTCCGAAAATACGATGGATCCGTGGCAGTTCCAAAACTCATAACCCGGATCCCGGATCGGAGTCCGTGACAGGCCCCGATCCGGGGGGCCGGATCCCAAGCTCGTCATCCCGGACTCCGATCCGGGATCCAGAAGCGTTTAAGATCTCATTGAAATCCACGCCCTTTGGGCGTGGTGGAGTAGGACTGGCTA
>CAYVUX010000118.1:0-8724 GCA_964455075.1 uncultured Desulfobacteraceae bacterium
CTTATGAATATGCCGCCGCCAGTCGGCTCAATCAACCGGGGGATAAGCCGCAAGAGGGTGGTCTTGCCGGAGCCCACCGGTCCCACGACGGCAAGAGTCTCTCCTTGCCCCACTTCCAGGCTGACGTCCCGGAGTGCATATTCCTCCTGGCCGGGGTATCTCACGTGGACGTTGCGGATGGCGATCTCCCCGATCGCGGAGGGGCCCTCCGCAGCGGCGGCGTCCCGGATCTCCGGCATTTCCGCAAGAACGGTATTGATCCGGCGCATGGAGGCCGCACCCCGTTGAACCAAATTGGTGACCCAGCCCATGGCCATCATCGGCCAGGTGAGGAGATTCAGATAACTGATGAATGCAACGAAATCTCCCGTGGTGATGATGCCGAGGATAGTCTGGCGCCCGCCGATTCCGATCACGATGGCCAATCCCGCGTTGGTAAGGATGGTCATCATGGGAAAAAAGAAGGCGAGGGTCTTGGCCAGTTTCATGTTCTCGGAAACATACCGGGTTCCTTCGTCTGCCACTCGTCCGGCTGCCCACGCGTCCCGATCAAAGGATTTGATCACCCGGATGCCTGAGAAGGCCTCCCGCACCCTTTCGGTCAGATCCGAGAAGATATTCTGCACGGATTCAAATCCTGCGGACATCCGTTTGGTGAGGATTTTGGTGAGTACGACAATGACCGGGGCGGGGATGAGGGAAAGGACCGTGAGCCGAACATTGATGGCCATCATGAACCCGATGGCCGCCATCCCCAGTACCAGCCCGTCGGTCAATGCGACCAGACCCATTCCCGCGGCCATTCGCACTCCGTTGATGTCGTTCACGGCCCTCGCCATCAGGTCCCCGGTCTTGGATCTCTGGTAATAACCCAGCGACAGGGTCTGGAGGTGATCGTAGAGACGGCTGCGCAAGGCTTCTTCCACTTTCCTCGCATGCCCGAAGATGAGGCGCCTCCATACATACCGAAAGCAGGCCATGACCACCGCAATCGCCACGATAAGCCCGCTCAGCCGGAGGAGAGCGGAAGAGGTGACGGAGCCCATCGTTAACAAATCTACGGCATGCTTGATCACCCTGGGAATGAGCAGTTGAAGGAAGTCCACGGCCAAAAGGCACAGCAGGCCGACAAGGAGAGCCCATAGATTCTGAAGGAAATACGGCTTGAGGGGCCGGAAATTCCTCCACGTCTCGCGAAATGGAGGGGAAACATCTTTCATGAAAAAAGCAATACTGAAACGGGACGTCTCATGTCAATCCTCACCAAATCCTCCAACTGGAAAGAAGACCGCGAGGCGAAACCCGGAGCACACAGCCCGGTGCCGAAAACGAAGCCTGCTCTGAGTGCGAGGCGGGTCTTTGATAGGCCGGGGCCTTGATATTTCTATGGGTCGCCGTTATGGTATAAGGCGGTAAACCGTGAGGCCGGAACCTGGAGGCGAGAGGGCTCTGTAAAGGCGCCCGTGCTGGAGAACCTTTTTGAAGAACCCAAGGGCTTCCGTTTCCAAAGGTTTTTTTGAATGCAAGCAGAAAGGAGACGTCCGTATGGAGTTACCTCCCGTCAAAATCTATACCCTCAGCACCTGCAGCCATTGCAAGGCGACAAAGAAGTTCCTGGGAAAGTGTGGAGTGCAGTACGATTTCACGGATGTGGACCTGCTGGAAGGCGAAGAGAGGCGCGCCATCCTGGAGGAGGTGAAGCAATTCAACCCAAATTGTTCTTTCCCCACCATCATCATAGGAGACAAGGTTATCGTGGGGCACAAGGAGGACGAGATTAAGGCGGCGCTTGGTCTATGAACCGATTTCCTGGGGCGAATAGCCCCTGATCTCCAAGCTGATCCGCTGCCCCATGTCCTTCGGGCTGCGCGCGGAAGAGCCGACGTCCGGAGATTGTCCATGGAGATTCTGCTGCAACCTCTTCGAAGCCGGGAGACGCATTATGAGCAAGAGGCTGTTCCCTTTCGTTGTCGCCGTTATCTTTTCCGCCGCCTTGGGCTGCGCGCATCATTTCGGGAAATCCCAGCCCGGCAAAGACACGATTTTTGTGGTGTCGGAAGGGGAGCATTCGCTGGCCCGGCATTGGGCGCCGGGCTTTGTCATCTCAGACCACCAGGCTCCGCACAATCGGATCGGCCGGCCTTCCGCGCGGATCACCCCGGACGGGAGGGAGGAAGTTTACGTGGATCCGGGAAACCCCGTCATCTATGTGATGGAGAAGGACTTCGCAACGGAAAAGGGAAATTATACCAACCTTGTTTACCGTGTCCACTTCTCTGAAGTCCCTTTCAGCCTCGTCCCGTTTCATTTGACCACCGGGAAGAATGTGGGAATTGTGGTGGTCATCACCCTGGACTCGGAGAAACGTCCCGTGCTCGTGACCACCGCCGGCACCTGCGGTTGCTATGCGGCCATCGTTCCCACCACGTTTCTGCCGAATCACGCCTTTCCGGATTCATGGAATCGGGAGAAGACGCTCGAAGTATACGGGGAAACGCTCCCTCCGCTCCTGGAGTTGCCCGAAGCAGAGGACCCCAAGTTCCTGATTCATGTTCGCCCGGATGTTCACCGGGTAAGACACCTGGAAGTCGCCTCGTTTCAAGAATGGCGGGGGAATACGTCCTACGAGACAGTCAGGACTCCGCTGGAACCGATGGACGCGCTCGAGGAGCTTCCCCTAAACGGAGAAACGACCAGCTTCTATTATCCTCACTGGCCCCTCAAAGGTCATGTCAAGGGTTCCATAAAGCCTTGGGAGTCCCTCTCTCTCAGTCTGATCAGTCTCGATCTCTTTGTGGGTATGGACAAGGTATACGGCGAAAGCGGGGACACTGGAAATCCGTTCTATACCAGCCTCAAGCCCTGGAACCGAGACGAGTCGGATATGTGGGAATTCTCAAGGTTTCTGGAATTCAACGGGTGGCGCCTGTAGGAGGCTGTCGGAATACATCCGTGTTCGTCGTTATTGCCCACCCTAAAGCGTAATGCAATGTCTACCTTCCGGGCGGGTCCCCAGCTTCATCGGGATCGAAATCGGTATCGAAATCGAACTTCAGAACTTCCGAATCCGATAGAAGGCCCCCTCTCGATCTTTTCGATTTCGATAGCGATCACGATAGCGATTTCGGTTATCCTGACGGTGCTCCGGGTGTTTTAGTATCGGTCTAAGCCCTCCACCTCTGATGGAGGACCCAGAGAGGTTTTACCGTTCCGGGGAGATAAGTTCCTGCAATACTCTGGACTTGTGGCAGTTCCAAAGCCCGTCACCCCGGACTCCGATCCGGGGTCCAGAAGCGTTTCAAAACGCTGGATTCCTGGTCAAGCCAGGAATGACGAACGAAGACATCTAAATTCAAGAACTCCCTTTTAGGGGGTTACCTGAGGCCTTCCGCTTTGCGGGAGGAGAGGCTCACTTTGTGCTGAAGGAAAGATGAGCGTGATGGAAAACCCAAGACGAATTCATTGGGCCTGGGTAATCCTGGCCACGGGGTTTTTGGACCTTTTCATAAACTATTCCATCCGCCTGGGCTACGGTGTAGTTTTGCCGGAGATGATCAAGGCGCTGAGCCTTTCAAGGACTGCAGGGGGCTCTGTCTTCAACGCCTACCTGTTTTCCTATATCGTCCTGACTCCCCTGACAGGATACCTGACGGACCGGCTGGGTGCGCGGAAGGTCATCTCGACCTGCGCTCTTGTTCTGGGGGCGGGGGTCTTGCTCATGGGCACGGTGCATACTCTCTGGACGGCTTGTGTTTTCTATGCGATAGCGGGTCTGGGCGCCACGGGAATGTGGACCCCCGTGATTACCATAGTCCAGCGGTGGTTTGCGCCGCATCGGCGCGGCCTTGCCCTCGGGATTCTCTCCACGGGCTACGGGCTCGGTTTTGCCACCATGGGTGTGGTTTTTCCCTGGATCGTGGCGAATTTGAACTGGCGCTATTCCTGGTATTTCCTGGGTTTCGCCGCGTTTGTCATGGCGGCTGTGAACGCGGTTTTTCTCAGGAAAGATCCGGGCTCGGAGGGCTTCCTGCCGTGGGGGACCGATGCGGAAACTGGGACTCCTCCCAACACGCCGGAAATTGAACGGGCTGAAGATCAAGGGCGCCCCCCAATTCGCGTGTTGCGCCACAGGTCGTTCTGGCTCATTGGATTTTCTTATTTCAGCATCACTTTCAGCCTCTACGGAATAACCACATTTATGGTGGACTACGCCGAATCCCAACTGGGCCTGCCTATCGCGCGGGCCGGCTTACTCGCCACGATCCACGGGGTCTTCCAGGTGGTGGGAGTCCTCACCATCCTTCCGTTGTCGGATCGCTGGGGGCGAAAGCCGACCATCCTGATGTCCAACGCCGCCATTGCGGCATGCCTGACCGGGATACTCTTTATTCAGGACTCCTGGATGATGCTTTTCTTCCTGGTGGGGTGTTTGGCCGTTTTCTATGGGGCCACGTTTCCCATCTACGGAGCCTGTGCCGGAGATTACTTCCCGAAGGAAGTGATGGGGACGGTGATCGGCGCCTGGACGCCGTTTTACGGATTGGGAGGTATTCTGGTCCACTGGATAAGCGGTGCCCTGCGGGACGCCTCCGGTTCCTACGACGTGCCGTTTGTGGTCAATGCGTGTATGGCGGTGGCAGGTCTTCTCCTCATGGCATGGGTGCGGAAAGAGCCGGGCCGCCTGCCGGTCGAACGGAGTCCCGAGCAGGAACAGTCGGAAAAGCAAACGGTGTAAACAGGGAGCTTTCCGAGCGGTGAGGAAGATCCCGAAGGTGGACTCGATGAGTGGCTCGCCCTTGAGGAGAAGGCGGTGGGGTGGTAAAATCTCTGCAGTTGATTGTCGGTTTCCGTGGGAGCCACGGTTCGATACTCCGGCATGGGGCGGCCTTCGGGCCGGGGGAGATCTGTAGGAAATGTACGGGCGGTCCCGGAGGATGATTCGCGGCCGCCCGCCGAACACTGGAGGGAGCTTTGGAGCAAAGGCGACTCGGACTTTCGGATGTGACCATATCGGCCGTGGTGCTGGGGACGTGGCAGGCAGGCAAGCACATGTGGGCTGGGATTGACGACGCCGAGATTGCGAAGGCGATGCGGGCCGCATACGAGGCCGGAATACGCGCGGTGGATACCGCGGAATTCTACGGAAAAGGGCACTCGGAGCGCATGGTGGGAAAACATCTGAAGGGAGTTCGACAGCACATGGTATACGCGACCAAGGTTTTCCCCACCCATCTGGAATACAAAAAAGTAAAGGAGGCATGCCATCGCTCCCTCGGGAATCTCGAGACGGACTACATTGATCTTTACCAGATTCACTGGCCGGCGGGCTCTTTCGGGACCAAGAAGGTCCCTATAGAAGACACGATGGCCGCCATGAATGAGCTGAAACAGGAGGGAAAAATAAGGGCGATCGGGGTCAGCAATTTTTCGAGAGAGCAGCTCGAAGAAGCCCACCGGCTTGGCCCCATAGACAGCCTGCAGCCCCCTTATTCCCTCTTCTGGAGGCAGGTGGAGTCTGATGCCATGCCGTTTTGCCTGGAGAATCGCATTACCATTCTGGGATATTCCTCGCTGGCCCAGGGACTCCTTACGGGGAAGTTCGGGGCGGAGCACCGATTTGAAAAGGGCGATCACCGATCAAAGAACCGCCTTTTCGAGCCGGAAAACTACCGGCGTGTCCAGGAGACGATTGAGCGGCTTCGGCCCATTGCGTCCCGCAAGGGGGTTGCCCTGGCCCAGCTGGCGCTGGCCTGGTTGATCGCCCAACCCGGCACATGTGCGATTGCCGGAGCCCGTAATGAGAACCAGGCTCGGGAAAACGCAGCCGCGGCGCGGGTGGCCCTGTCCCCGGAGGACTTGAAAGAGATCGATCGCCTCGGACGTGCCGTGACCGACCACCTGGACCCGAACCCGGTGATGTGGACAGCCTAGGAGGCTGCCGGAAAACACCCGTCCGCCTCGTTACCCTTGACCTGCGCCATTGCGGCGTACTGTAAGTACGCCGCGCAATCCTCAGGTCTGCGGAAGCTTTGCATCTGGAGGCTTTCCGACAGTCTCCCGGGTTCGCGAAAAATCAAGATGTGGAGGCGCTTATGCCGGAAGAAGCCCTTGCCGCATTGTTCAATCGAGATGCCCTCAAAGAACTGTTTCCTGAGGAACGAACGGATCGGTTTTTCGGGAGCCTTTTCGGGGATCCGAGCGAGGGGGCCTTTGACATCAGTCTGGAATTCGAAGGGCGGAAAGGCAACAAGCTTCATTTCCAATTTCAGCTGAAGCAGAAACCGGGAAAATGCCTTGCCTGCAACCTGACCTACGGGCTTCCCCAAGTGTTCTCCCGCCATCCGGTCATCGATGTGGAAGGGCTCGTGAAGAGAATCAATCGTCTGCTTGGAGAACAGGCTGCCTGTCACGGCTGGGAGATGGGCGATACCCGGGAGGTATCCCGGGATCTGCACGTCATTCCCTTCACGGTTGCGCTGAAATAGGGAGAACTTTTCAGGAATCTCTCATGGTATTGAGTGCGGATCCCGCCTTGAACCGCGCAATTTGTTCCCGGGTGAGGGTGTGCCCGAACCACAAATTCAGCGTCTTTCCGTCCTTTTTCCTGAGGACTCCCTTGACCGGCCTGCCGGGCGCGAGATCCTGGAGTCCCGCGAAGTCCATCCGGTCTTCCTCGTCAATCCTGTCGTAGTCCGAGGGGTCTTGAAACGTGAGCGGAAGTATTCCCTGCTTCTTGAGGTTCGCTTCATGAATCCGTGCAAAGGAGCGTGAGACGACCACCTTGGCGCCCAGGAATCTCGGGCTCATGGCGGCGTGCTCCCGGCTGGATCCTTCACCGTAGTTGTCGTCTCCTACTATGACGAATCCGCCCGCATGCGCCTTATAGAATTCGGCCAGGTCTGAAAAACGGACCCCGGTCTCCCCGGTAAAGATGTTCGTCCCGCGACCGGTTTCGCCGGTAAATGCGTTGGCGGCACCTTCCAGGAGATTCCTCGATATGCGGCTGAGATGTCCCCTGTACCTGAGCCACTTCCCTCCGGGAGAGATGTGGTCCGTGGTGGTTTTCCCCCTGGTCTTGACGAGGACGGGAAGGGCTTGAAAATCCTTTCCGTCCCAGGGCTCAAAGGGCTGCAGCCTCTCCAGCCTCTCGGAGCCGGGAGCAATTTTGACCTCCACACCGGTGCCGTCCGGGGGAGGGGAAATGAAAGCCTCTTTGGATTGGACCAGACCTCTCTCCGGCAAGGACGGAGGGTCCGGCGGGTCGAGCCTGAACGCGGTGCCGTCTCTTCCTTTGAGGGCGTCCCGGTCCGGATCAAAGCCCGCGTCTCCGGCCACGGCCAGGGCGGCCGCGAGAGCGGGGGAGGTCAGGAACGCCCTGGTTTCCGGATTGGAATCGTTCCTGCCTCGGAAATTGCGGTTGAAGGTGGTGAACAAGCAGTTGGGGGCGCCGATTTCCACGTCGGTCCGGTCCCACTGTCCGATGCATGGGCCGCAGGACGCGGCAAGAACCGTTGTGCCGGCCCGGAGAATGGGATCCAGAATCCCGTCCCGTTTGATGGTTTCGTAAACCTGGCGGGATCCCGGGGACAGGAGAAAGGGCCGTTGCACTCCCACTCCTTGCCGCCCGGCCTGTTCCAGCACTTGGGCTGCTGCACAGAGGTCCGAGTACGAGGAATTGGTACAGGACCCGAGGAGAACGGCGCTGACCGATTCCGGCCACCCCTCGGAGCGAAGCCGGTCGCGGAAATCTTTCACCGGGATTATCCGGTCGGGGCTGAAGGGACCGGCATGGGCCGGCCGGATGCGATCCATATCGATTTCCACGACCTCATCGTAAACGAGCTCGGGCCGGGTCATGCAGACGTCGTCCTGAGCCAGGATCCCTGCAAGGGCTTTCGCCAGATCCGCGTCTCCATGGCGCCCTGCGTTTCGGAGGTAGTCGTCCATGGCACGATCGTAGACAAATACGGAGCTGGTTGCACCCATCTCCGCACCCATGTTCGTAATGGTTGCCTTTTCCGTGGCGGAAAGGCGCAAGGCCCCTTCGCCGTAGTATTCGAAGATTTTTCCGGTTCCCCCTTTCACCGTGAACCGGGAGAGCATTTCGAATGCCACGTCCTTGGCCGATGCCCACCCGCGCAATCTCCCTGTGAGTTTTACGCCCACGATCCGGGGGGCCGTGGTCTCCCACGGCATTCCGGCCATGACCTCGGCCGCGTCCGCGCCTCCCACACCGATGGCGATCATACCCAACCCTCCGGCGTTGGGCGTGTGGGAGTCGGTTCCGATCATGATGCCGCCGGGAAAGGCATAGTTCTCAAAAACGACCTGATGGATGATCCCCGAGCCGGGCCCCCAGAAGCCGATCCCGTATTTGGCCGCGGCCGAGGAAAGAAAATCATAAACCTCTTTGTTGGCCTCCAGGGCCCTTTCGAGATCCGGTTCCGCGCCTTCACAGGCCCGAAGCAGATGGTCGCAGTGAATGGTGGCCGGGACCCGGGTCCGCATTTTCTTCGCCTGCATGAACTGGAGCATGGCCATCTGCGCGGTGGCATCCTGCATCGCCACCCGGTCGGGAAGCAACGCCATGGCGTCCTTGCCCCTTTGAGGGACCCGGTCCCGGCTTTTTCCGGCTTCATGAAGAAACAATACCTTTTCCGTGTACGCGAGCCCCCGGCCAAGGCGCGATCGCTTTCTCTCCAGAATGCTTCGTATCTCCCGCTC
>CAYVUX010000119.1:0-3602 GCA_964455075.1 uncultured Desulfobacteraceae bacterium
TCACCTCCGATGTCCCAGGAGAACCCGGTAAAGTCGAAGCTCACCCCCGTGGCCATGGGCAGAAGCCCAAGGATCGTGGTGATCGCAGTAAGCATGACCGGACGGAAACGCACAAGGCCAGCACGGATCAAGGCGTCATAGCTCGAAAGGCCTCGGTCCATGAGTTGATGGAAGTAATCTATCAGCACGATGGCGTTGTTTACCACAACCCCTGCGAGGCTGATCACCCCGATGCCGGTCATGATGATTCCAAAGGCCGTTCCCGTTACCAGCAGTCCCACGAAAACTCCGATGAGCGAGAGTACCACGGAGGTCAGGATGATAAGGGGAGTAAAAATGGAGTTGAACTGCGTGAGAAGAATGAGCAGGATAAGACCGAGCGTTGCCACGAACGCCTTGCCCAGGAAGTCCCGGGCCTTGGCCTGCTCCTCCTGCTCGCCCGTGAACCGGTACTCGTAGCCCCGCGGCCAGCTGACCTTAGACGCCAGAATGCTTCGGATGTCGCGGATCACGTCATTGGCCAGCCGCCCCGAGACATCCCCCGATACGGTCACCACGCGTTTTTGATCCAGGCGCATGATCGCCCCGAGGCCGGCCTCCAGGCTGATTTCCGCTACGCTCGTGAGCGGAACAGGGTCTCCGCGAGGCCCGGAAACCGTGATCCGTTTGAGATCCTCTATGCTACTTCGGTCCTCTTCGGGAAGCCTCGCAATGATATCGTACTCGTCCTTGCCTTCCCGGTAAACGCCCACTTTGACCCCGTTGATCGCGGCCTTCACCGTATAGGCGATGGTGTAGGTGTCGAGATTCAGGAGCGCGGCCTTCTCTTTGTCCACCCGAACCCTGATCTCCGGTTTGCCCTTGACGAAGTTGTCCTTGAGATCCACGAGGCCCGGCACGTTCTCGATCTCCTTGCGAACCTTTTCGGCAAGCTGCCCCAGCACCAGGATGTCCTTGCCCGAGATCTCCAGATTCACGGCCGGCCCCGTGGGAGGACCCTCTTCCTCGCGTTCCACCTGGATGTCGGCCCCGTGAACATTTTCGAAGATCCGTCGCCGAACCCCTTTGACGATCTCCGAAGACGGGCGCGATCGATCATGAAACTCCTTGAAGTCAAGAACGACCCGGCTGATGTGCGTGCCTGTGCCGCCTTGGCTGAAAGGGTCTCCTCCTTCGGCCCCGATGTTCGAAATCACGTGCCGGATGTCCTCGTACTCCGATACGATTCCCTCCACCTGGCGGACAAGCCGGTCCGAGGCATCCAGGTTGGTCCCCTCGGGCGCCTTGATGTGCACATAAGCTCGACGCGGCTCGGTTTGAGGAAAAAACTCCGTCCCCTTGCCGAAGGCTGCATAAGACCCGATGGATCCCAGGAGAAGCGCAACCCCGATAAAAAGGACAACGAGCCGATGGTGCAATGCCCATACAAGAAGACGGAGGTAGATCTGCTTGACCAGGGGCTCCCGACCCGGGTTGGCCGTCGCGGGCGGCGCCGTCTTTGCGGTCTGGTATCGTGCCGAAAGGACCGGATTGATCACCAGGGCGACGAACAGGGAAGAGGTCAGGGCCAGGATGAGCGTCTCCGGCAGATACCCCATGAACTCGCCCATGATGCCGGGCCAAAAAAGCATGGGGACAAACGCTCCCAGAGTGGTCATGGTGGAGGTGATCACGGGCCAGGCCACCTCGTTGGTCCCTGTAAGAGCCGCCTCTTGTCGTGTCTTGCCCTCCTGCATGTGGCGGTAGATGTTCTCCACGATCACGATGCCGTTGTCCACCAGCATGCCCAAGGCCAAAATCAAGGAGAAAAGCACCACCATGTTCAAGCTCACACCCAGACCCATGAGCAGGGTGAACGTGAGGAACATGGAATACGGGATGGCCAGGGCCACAAAAACGGCCGATCGACCCCCGATAAAGACGAATATCACCGCCAGGACGAGAATGAGTCCGGAGAGGATATTGTTTTCCAGGTCTGAGACCATGAGGCGGACGTCGTCGGACATGTCCGCCGTAAGGCTGACCTCAAGGGACGGCGGCATGATGGAGTGCATTTCTTCCACCACACGTTTCACTTCGTCGGTCACACGAACGATGTTTTCTCCGGTTCGTTTCTGCACGCCCAGTGTCACACTCTGATCGCCGTTCAAGCGGCTTCGGGTGAGCGGGTCTTTGTGACTGTCCTTGATAGTGGCTACGTCCCGCAGGTAGATAGGCTTTCCATCCCGAACGAACGCCACGATGGAGAAGATCTCGGAGGGGTGCTTGAAGTCCTCGGGAACACGCACCAGGTACTTGCCCTCCCCGATGTCCATGCTTCCGCCGGGCATATTGACATTGCTTTGCCTGACGGCATTCATCAGGCTTGAAAACGGGACATTGTAAGCGCGCACCCGGTCCAGGTCGAACTCCACATGAATCTCCCGTTCGAGCCCGCCGCTCAAACGCGCGTCCAGGACTCCGGGAATGGACTCGATCTTGTCCTCGAACTCCTCTGCAAAGGTCTGCAGCCGGCGCAGGCTGAAAGGACCGGAAAGCACCACACGGATCACGGGGAGATCCGAGAAGTTCACCTCCTGTATGACAGGCTCGTCCGGAAGGTCGTCCGGAAGGTCGGGCTTGGCCTGGTCCACTTTGTCGCGGACTTTCTGAAGCGCATCATCGATATCGATGTCCGGCAGGAACTTGACAGCCACGGTGGAGATCCCCTCGGCCGAGGTGGATCGTATCTCCTCCAGATCGGAGACCCCTTTGAGCTTTCGCTCGATCGGGATCGTGATGAGCTTCTCCATGTCCTGGGGGGCCACTCCTTCGTAAACGGTGGTGACAAAAACATAGGGAATGGTAATGTCCGGGAAGGATTCCCTCGGAAGCGTGGCATACGCGTAGAGCCCCGCGACCACGATGAGGACAAGAAGGGCCAGGACGGTCACCTGGCGTTTTAGGGCTGCCTGGTTGACGAGCATCTACTTCTTCACCTCCACCCGCATGCCCTCTTCGAGCTCGTTCTGACCTTTGACTATGAGGTGATCTCCCGGGGCCAGGCCCTCGGTGATCTGAACGCGATCTTTTTCCACCACGCCCAAGGACACGGTTCTGGCCCTAGCTATGCCCTCTTCTTCCACATAAAGGATTCGTTCCCCGCTCTTGTCCACCAGCGCGAAGAGCGGGGCCGTGAGCGCATCGTCAATGACACGCCGGAGGAAGACCACCTTCGCGATCATGCCCGAGCGGATCTCCCGCTCCCTGTTTTCAATAAGCACTTTGATGCGGAAGGTCTTGGTCGCCGGATCCGCTTTGTAGGCCACGAAATCCAGAACCCCGATCACTTTGCGCCCGGGAAACGCGTCAACGCGCACTTCCGCCTGCTGACCCTTCTTCAGGTATCGCACATCCATCTCCGGGGCGTCCACGATGACTTCAATGCGCTCGATGTTGACGATGACGGCGAAGGGTTCTCCCCGGCCGATGAATTCTCCCTGATCCACAAAGAGATGGTTCACCACGCCGCCCACAGGGGCGCGAATGAAACCCCGCTCGTACTCCACGCGGGCCTGCTCCAGATTCCCCATCGCCAGACTCCTCTCGGTGCGGCTGCGGTC
>CAYVUX010000119.1:3612-8698 GCA_964455075.1 uncultured Desulfobacteraceae bacterium
AGTTCCTCCTTGGCGATGAGCCTCTTCTCGTAGAGCTCCACCCGGCGGTGGTAAACCTGGTCGGCCAGGTCAAAGGCCGCCTGAGCGCGGTCAAGGGCGGCCTTAAGCGCGGAAACATCCACCTTGGCAATCAACTCCCCCTTCTTTACCGCGTCCCCCTCCCGAAACCCTATCCATTCGACCCGGCCTGCGATGTCCGAAGGAACACGCACGTCTTGCCACGCCTCGGTCTCCCCGGGGAGCACCAGGACGTCCCGTATGGGTCTGGGCCGGACTTCTTCGATGGAGACCGATACCTTGCGGAGCCTCTCTTTGTCTGGCTGGGACTGGGCCTCGCTCTCATCCTTGTTGCAACCCGTCTCGATCACTCCAAGGAAAAAAACGAGCAGTATCAGGGCCCAGCCTACAGCCCGGTATGCTCTTTTGCTGATTTTCATGATCTCCCTGGTTAATGTCTTCCAATGCTCTTCAGTCGGTTTCATCGCGCACTTCCCCGGGACCGGCATGCAGGTCGTCAGAGTCGCGCGGCTTGCGAGCCAAGCCCTGGAACATCAGGCGCAGGAGACGCACAGGTCTCGAGGAGTCGGGAGTTCCAATGACGGAGCGGTCCTGACGAAGACAAAAGTCCATCAGCCCCAGAACCAGCATGGCCGCCTCCTCCGGATCGGCGTCCGCTACCTCCTGTCGGGAAACCCCCACGGCATAGATCGTCTCGACGGCCCGGAGCATTCGCCGGTGAAATCGATCGTAGTCATAAGATGGGACGCTTTCCGAGGGACCAAAGAGCAGATTGTGAATCATTCGGAACAGGGCCGGGTTCTCAAAAAGCGCCTGGTAAACACGCAGGTAAAGGAGAACGAACCGATCGAGCGCGGTCCCTTCGGCCTCCACCACGTCGTTCAAGAGGCTCTCCTGCATGCGGCCGGCCCGATCCAGGATCGCCCTGAAGATCCCGGCCTTGCTCTTGAAATAGTAGTAGAGCACGGGCTTCGTCACCCCCGCTTCCTCGACGATTTCCCGGACCGTCGTGGCCGCGTATCCCTGCTCGGCAAAGAGCCGCATCCCCGCCTCCAGCAATCGCTCATGGGCCCCCGGGCTCGGCGGGTTTAGTCCGTTCTGTCTATTCATGGTGCATACCCGATGCCGCCCTATTCCCCTTTACTAAGTCCAAAACATCTACTGGCTTCTCTGATGAAATTGTGTCTTCTACCCCGGATAATCCATTTGGTCAAGAAAAATCCTACCTACCGGTAAGTATAATCATCCCTTTGCGGGCATGCCAGGTTTTTTCCTGTCAGATTCCTTCCGGCCCAGGCTGCCGACAGCGTCTTCCTCTATGGTTCGAGCTTTTCTCCCAGGAAAATCATAGGGATGAGTTATCCCCCCCAAGTGGGCTTTCCGGCTTCGAATTGCACGCGAGAGACAATCGGTGGGAATGATTTTTTGGATGGTGTTCAGGAGTTGAGGAAAGACATTCCCGGACCCACAGGAGAAGACAACAGGGGCCTCGCGGCATGACATCCGGGAAAAACCTGCTTTTCCCGATCCCGCCCTCGCCTGCCTTGATCTTTACACGTGCTCAAGGCTTTCAAGGTTCTCGCACATTCTGATTAAAGCGATACCGACCGGATGGGCAACGAAAGGCAACGCGGTTCCTGATGCATCATAAGGGGCTGTGCCGGGCTACCCGGCCGCCGAATCACCCGCCGCGGGGATCCTGGATTCACACGGCACCTTGGTCTGGCACAAACCGCACCCGTAGCCGTCAAACCCGTAGTGGGCCTTCACATACTCGGCCGTAACGGGTTTGAGATGCGCAAGGCATTTCACCTTGTCGTGACCCTCCTCGGTGATAGCTCCCACAGGACATCTTTCCATACACTTGCCGCAGGCGCCCTGCGAGAAATACAGACAGTAAGCGTGGTGGTCTTCGTACGGCCTTGGAGTCGGATCAATCCGGAGACGCGCTACAACAGAACCGGTTCGCATGGCCTTCCCGCGCGGTGTGATCAGGCCGTCGCTCAGCCCGAACGTCCCAAGACCCGATGCATACGCTGCATGCCGTTCAGACCACCTGGAGGCGAACCCGTAGTCCTCTGACATCCTTATTTCCCAGTGCGGAGAAAGCATGGGTGCAACCGCCGGATAACCGGCCTCTTCCAAAACGGCGACCATGTGCTCCCTGAGCTTCACATTGAAGGCTTCTCCATAGATCCGGGCGCGTGCCCAACTGTCTGCGGGGTACACGGTCTCTTTGCGATTATCCGCCTTTGTACGCTGTGTCTGGGGGAGGATCCAGCTGATGACGGTCAGATCGCCCGGCGCCGTCTTCATGTCAGGAAAGATTCGAGTAAAAATTTCCCACGGCATCCAGTGGAATGGGCCCACATGCCTTTTGAAGTCTTCATAGAGAGGATCATTTCCCCTAGAAAAACCCACCAGGGGGTTCTCGAATGCCCGGTCATCATCGGGGTTCTTGAGGCTGTTTTCCGGCGATTCAGACAAGAAATCTTCTACCACAGCCACCAGCCAAACCGCTTTGTCCAATTCTTGAATCGGCGTATTCATGAACACTCCCGCTGGAAACCGGACAAAAAGCCGTTTCCTGTCGAAACCTATTCGAAGCCCTTCTCTGCGGGAAATCGCACCCTTTCCGCCTTGGAACCAAGCCGCAAAGGGCCGCTCTCATTTCTACCGGCGGTTTCTGCTCGCGCCACGCTCTGAAGGCTTGGGAACCAAAGTATTTCAAAAGCTGGAGTTCCGCCCTTCCTGAGTTCATTTCCGCTCTATCCCAGGAAGATGTCCGCCCGGATACCACAGAAAAACAAAGGGTTCCCATTTCTTCACGTACCGTATCGATTAATTATACCGCCTCCCGGGAGGCATGTCCACCTTCCGCACCGGGCTTCTGTACCGCACAAAATCCCGCACGAGGAGGATACATCCCGAATCAGATTGCAGCGGTGGTGGTTGAAATGCCTTTTGACGCAGTAAGAGCGTGCACAGGGAAGGAGTCGGCCGTCCGTTTTGGACCCGGATGGAGGCCGCAGTGGGCGCCCCGGCCCGGCCCGCACCTCTTTTGCTGGACCGGCACCGCGATCCGGTCTCTGTTCGTATTCAGAAAATGGAAGACCGGAGGGGCTCTCCAAAGAAATAACTGGACAACGTCGTCAATAGGGTTAAGATATTTAACATATACGCCGGGTTCATCCATTGTTTGCATTCAGACACGGCAAAAGCCTTGACGACGGGCACAAGGGATGTTACCGGAGGAGAGAAAGGAAAGCCCGGCCAGGACTGAAAGTCAGAGGCGGGCAGATTTGAGGTTTAGAAATATGGAAAGCAAGATACCGCAGGCCGAACCGTCTCAGATTCGACTTGCCGTACTCATTGACGCGGACAACGCACAGCCCTCTATCACGGAAGGGCTGCTTTCGGAAATAGCCAAGTACGGCGTTGCGAGCGTAAAACGCATTTACGGCGATTGGACCACTCCGAGTTTGGGCGGATGGAAGCCCGTCCTGCTGGAACATTCCATACTTCCGGTTCAACAGTTCCGATATACCGCAGGAAAAAACGCAACGGACAGCGCGATGATCATAGACGCCATGGACCTGCTCTTCGCCGGGCGCTTTGACGGCTTCTGCCTTGTCTCCAGTGACAGCGACTTTACGCGCCTGGCGTCGCGCATAAGGGAAGAGGGTCTTCTGGTATTCGGGTTTGGTGAGAAAAAGACCCCGAAGGCCTTTGTCTCCGCTTGTGACAAATTCATCTTCACCGAAGTGCTGCGGTTTCAGGAAGACGTCGGCTCATCAGGCAGGCCGAGACCGGCAAATGAACTGAAGAAAGACACCAAGCTCGTAACACTTCTCCGCACCGCTCTGGAAGCGGCTTCGGACGATAGCGGATGGGCTCACCTGGGCGCTGTGGGCAGCAATATCGCAAAGCAGGCTCCGGAGTTCGACCCGCGGAACTACGGATACAGCAAGCTTGGGGAGCTCGCAGCCGCCACCAAGCTCTTCGACATCGACCAACGGGTCCAGAGCGACGGCCACTCAAAATCCATCTACATCCGCAAAAAACCCAAGAAGAGCGGAAAGCGCAAAGCATAGAGTGGGAAAAGCGGCAGCATGCTCGCTTGGCCCATTTCTTTTTCTGCCTCGCCTCGGAAATGGAAACCGGCTGTACAAGCCTCTTCGTCACCTCACCACTGAATATGATTACCACGTAATCGAGAAAGAAAGGATGATTAAAGGTGGAACCCAGAAAAATATTGCTGATTTATCCCGAGTATCCCGACACGTTTTGGAGTTTCAAGCATGCCCTGAAATTTATACACAAGAAGGCCGCCCACCCGCCCCTGGGTCTTCTGACAATAGGAGCAATGCTGCCCGAGAATTGGCCCAAGAAGCTGGTGGATTTGAACGTAACAAGGCTCACGGCGGACGATCTGGAGTGGGCGGATTATGCGTTTATCAGCGGCATGGCTGTTCAGAAAAAGTCCGCACACGCCATTGTCGCCCGCTGCAAGGGGGCCGGCCTGAAAGTGGTGGCTGGCGGACCGCTGTTTACGAGCGAGCACGAAGAGTTTGATCAAGTGGACCACTTTGTCCTAAACGAAGCCGAACTGACTCTGCCGCCTTTTCTGGCTGATCTCGAAAACGGGTGTGCAAAACGGATCTATGAGACAGACGACTTTGCCGACGTCGAGCAAACTCCTGTTCCTCTGTGGGAACTGGCCGATATCAAAAGATACGGAGGCATGAGCCTCCAGTTTTCCCGGGGCTGTCCATTCGACTGTGAATTCTGCAATGTGACGGCGCTTTTCGGTCATCGGCCCCGCATTAAAACCTCGAAGCAAGTGATCCGCGAGTTGGACAGCCTCTATAGGTTGGGATGGCGCGGGAATGCTTTTTTTGTGGATGACAATTTTATCGGGAACAAAACCTATCTGAAAAAGACCCTTCTCCCCGCATTGATTGAATGGCGCAAAGGCAAACACGGGATCCCGTTCAACACGGAGGCCTCCGTCAATTTGGCCGATGACGAGCGGTTGATGCAGATGATGGTGGAGGCCGGATTCGAT
>CAYVUX010000120.1:0-8674 GCA_964455075.1 uncultured Desulfobacteraceae bacterium
TCCTGGATTGATTGCAACGATTCCCAGCAAAGCACCCTCAGCCTCATGAGAAAGAACCGTTCGGCCGAAGCCCCGGTCTTGGTGGTATGCAACTTTACCCCCATACCCAGGCAGAACTACCGGGTCGGAGCCCCAAACGGAGGATACTGGCGTGAGATCTTGAACAGCGATGCCCTGCACTACGGGGGAAGCGGGCAGGGGAACTTCGGCGGCGTGGAAGCGGCGCCGGTTCCATCTCACGGTCTTCCCTATTCCCTGAACGTGACCCTGCCACCGCTGGCGGCCGTGTTCTTCAAGGCGGGGGATCCGGTCCTGTGAGCGGAAGCGGAGACACGCCAGGCGCGGTATATCTGGGCGAAGGCCGATGCCGCTTTTGTGTGTGGGCGCCGCTTGTCCACAAGGTGGAAATCCGGCTGATTTCTCCCGGGGAGCGAACAGCAGTGCTGGAGAAGGACTCGAGGGGCTGTCACCGAGCGGAACTGGATGATGTGGGACCCGGCAGCCTGTATTTCTTTCGCCTGGACGGCGACAGGGAGCGCCCGGATCCGGCTTCCCGTTTCCAGCCCCGGGGAGTTCACGGTCCTTCCCAGGTGGTGGATCCCGCTTTCGCATGGTCGGACCAAACGTGGTTCGGCCTGCCTATCCAGCAATACATCCTTTATGAGCTGCATGTGGGGACCTTCACCGAACGGGGCACCTTCGATGCAATCATTCCACGCCTGGACTATTTGAAGACGCTGGGGGTCACGGCCCTGGAGCTCATGCCCGTGGCCCAGTTTCCCGGGGACCGCAACTGGGGATACGATGGTGTGTGCCCCTTTGCGGTACAGAATTCCTACGGAGGTCCGGAGGGCCTCAAGCGGCTCGTGAATGCCTGCCACGAAAAAGGGCTGGCGGTGGTCCTGGATGTGGTTTACAACCATCTGGGGCCCGAAGGAAACTACCTGCGGGATTTCGCTCCCTATTTCACGGATCAATACAGTTCTCCCTGGGGAGAAGCCGTGAACTTCGACGGGTGTGGCAGCGATGGCGTTCGTCGGTTCTTCATCGAGAACGCTCTGTCCTGGGTGATCGAGTTCCACGTGGACGCCCTTCGGCTGGATGCGGTGCACGCCATCCTGGATTTTTCTGCAGAGCCCTTCCTCAAGCAATTGGCCGATGAAGTGCATGAACGGGGGGATCAATTGAACCGGAGAGCGTATTTGATCCCCGAGAGCGCCCTCAATGACCCGAGGCTTATTCGTTCCCCGGAGCTCGGGGGATTGGGGATGGACGCTCAATGGAACGATGATTTTCACCACGCGCTGCACACCGTGCTGACCGGTGAGCGAAAAGGATACTACCAAGACTTCGGGGGCTTTCACCAACTGGTTAAGGCCTTCCGGGAGGGTTTTGTCTTCACCGGAGAGTACTCGTCGTACAGGCGAAGGAAGCACGGATCGTCATCAAGGGACATCCCGGCGGGGAGGTTTGTGGTATTCTCCCAGAATCACGACCAAGTAGGAAACCGGTTGAAAGGTGATCGCCTGACGGAACTTGTTTCATTTGAAGAACTGAAGCTGGCGGCGGCTTCGGTCCTCCTTTCGCCCTTTGTTCCGCTTCTTTTCATGGGAGAGGAGTATGGTGAGACCGCTCCGTTTCCGTACTTTGTGAGCCACTCCGATCCGGATCTGGTGGATGCGGTGAGAAGAGGGCGTCGAGAGGAGTTTGCCGAATTCGCGTGGAAGGGAGACCCGCCGGATCCCCAGGACGAAAAGACCTTCCAGAGCGCCAAGCTGAATCGCCCGGGGTCTCCGGAGGAGCCGCAAAGCAAGGCCATGTACCGCTTCTACCGGGAGCTGATCCGGCTCAGAAAGAGCGTCCCGGCTTTGTCCCGGCTCAGCAAGGACGAGATGGAGACGCTGGGGTTCAATGAGGAGAGGATCCTGCTCCTCAAGAGACGGCACCGGGAAAGCCGGGCGGCTGTGATATTTCATTACGGCGGGGAGCCTGTCTCCGTGCGGTTTCCGCTGGCGGATGGAATGTGGAAAAAGGCATTGGATTCCGGAGAGGAAAAATGGGGCGGACCGGGCAGCTCGGTTCCGGCCCGGCTCCAATCCGACGGAGGGGTCCGGCTCACCCTTTCGCCGCTTTCGGTGTTGCTCTTTGTGACACAGGAGGCGTGTTGAACGTATGGAAAAACGGTATATATGCATTCACGGTCATTTCTATCAGCCGCCCAGGGAGAACCCCTGGCTCGAGGCGGTTGAGCTCCAGGATTCCGCATATCCTTATCACGACTGGAATCATCGCGTCACCTCACAGTGCTATGCGAGCAACGGGAGGTCTCGAATCCTGGACGACGACGGCCGGATTTCCAGGATCGTGAACAACTACTCCAAAATCAGTTTTAACTTTGGACCGACCCTTTTGTCCTGGCTGGAGAAGAACGCGGAGGACGTTTACGAAGCCATCCTGGAAGGGGATCGGGAGAGTCGAAAGCGGTTCTCCGGTCACGGATCGGCCCTTGCCCAGGTTTACAATCATATGATCCTGCCGTTGGCCAACAGACGGGACAAGGTCACCCAGGTGCGATGGGGGATCCGGGATTTCGAGCACCGATTTGAGAGAAAGCCGGAAGGGATGTGGCTCTCCGAAGCTGCCGTGGACTTGGAGACGCTGGAAATTCTTGCGGAGCACGACATTCGGTTCACCATCCTGGCTCCCGGCCAGGCGAAACGCATCCGGCCGATCGATTCCGAGGAGTGGGAAGACGTCGGCGAAGGGACCATTGATCCCACCCGGGCGTATGTTCAGCACCTGCCCTCCGGACAAGACATCGCCTTGTTCTTCTATGACGGCCCCATATCCCAGGCGGTGGCGTTCGAGGGGCTTCTCGGCGGAGGAGAGGTGTTTGCCGAAAGGCTCCTGACGGGTTTTTCCACGGAAAGATCGTGGCCTCAGCTTGTGCACATTGCCACCGACGGCGAGAGCTATGGACACCACCACCCTCATGGGGATATGGCGCTGGCCTACGCCCTTCACCACATCGAAGAAAAGCGCATTGCCGTGTTGACGAATTACGGCGAGTACCTGGAAAAACATCCGCCCGACCATGAGGTCGAGATTTTCGAGGAGTCTTCGTGGAGCTGTGTCCACGGCATTGAGCGATGGCGGAGCGACTGCGGTTGCAGCTCCGGCGGCCATCCCGGTTGGAATCAGGTGTGGAGAAAGCCTCTCCGAGAAGCGTTGGACTGGCTCCGTGACAGCCTCGCCCCCCTTTATGAGAAAAAGGCGTACGCGTTTTTCGAATCTCCTTCGGAGGCCCGGAACGATTACATCGAGATATTGCTGGACCGGTCGCCGGACAATGTGGAGCGGTTTTTTTCCCGCCATGCCGGAAGAAAACTGGACAATGCGGAGGCGGCGTCCGCCCTGAAGCTTTTGGAACTGCAGAGAAATGCCATGCTCATGTACACCAGCTGCGGCTGGTTTTTCGATGAGGTCTCCGGAATTGAGACGGTTCAGATCCTTCAATATGCGGGACGGGCACTCCAACTGGCGCGGGATCTCTTTGAGGAGGTCCTGGAACCCCGGTTCCTGGAAATTCTCGAACAGGCAAAAAGCAATATCGCCCAACACGTGGACGGCCGCCGGGTTTATGCCAAGTTCGTCAAGCCGGCGGTGGTGGATCTTGAAAAAGTTGGCGGCCATTACGCCATGAGCTCCCTGTTTGAGGAGTACCCCGACCGGACCGATCTCTTTTGCTACACGGCCGACCGGGAAGTCCACCGCTACGCCATGACCGGGAAAGCGAGCCTCATCATGGGCCGCGTCAACATAACCTCCGAGATTACCCGCGAGTCCCGCAGGCTCTGCTTCGGCATGCTGCACTGGGGCGACCACAACATCGGCGGATGCGTGAGGGCGTGCGAGGACGAAGAGCCCAATCCCACCGTAACCGAAGAAATATTTGACTCCTTCGGCAGGGCGGAATTTCCCGAGACATACCGGCTGCTGGAGAAATATTTCGGGACCCCGGAGTACTCCCTCCCGAGTCTTTTCAAGGATGAACAGCGGAGGATTCTGGACATCATCCTGGAATCCACGTTGAGTGATGCGGAGGCCCTTTACCGCCAGATTTACGAGACCAACGCTCCGCTTCTTCGTTTTCTCAACAACCACGGTATACCGACGCCGAAGGTTCTATACACGTCGGCGGAGGTTGTTGTGAATGCCTCCCTTCGAGACGCTTTCGAGACAGAAGAGCTTGACCTGGATCGTATCGGGGAATTGCTGGAGGTGGTTGACCTGGAAGGTGTTCCACTGGATCATATTTCTTTTGAGATGGCCATTCGGCAAAGAATGGAACATATGGCGGAACAGTTCAGCCGGGATCCGGAGGACATCGCCACCCTCCGCATGCTGGAGGCGGTGTCCGAATTAATAGACGTGCTGCCCTTTGAAGTGAACCTCCGGAACGTCCAGAACATGTGCTACAGGATCCTCGAGGACGTATATCCGAAGGTTGCTGAAGAGGCCCATCGAGATGAAGAGAGCCGAGAGTGGACGGAGCTTTTCGTCTCCCTGGGAGGGAATTTGCGAATGAGGGTTGATGCCCACCACTGAGGAAGATATGACGGTGCGCATTCCAACGGCTACATACAGGATTCAATTCGGGCCGGACTTCGGCTTTCGCGCGGCAGAGGAGATTGTTCCCTACTTGAAAGCCTTGGGTGTTTCGGACCTTTACGCGTCTCCAATCTTTAAGGCGGAGAAGGGAAGCACCCATGGTTATGACGTGGTGGACCCGAACCGGCTGAATCCGGAACTGGGCTCCGAGGCGGAGTTCGCGTCGCTTATACGAGCGGCAAAATCCAACGACATGGGCTGGTTGCAGGATATCGTCCCGAACCACATGGCGTGGAGCCATGAAAACAGGATGCTCATGGATGTTCTTGAAAACGGCGCGTGCTCCAGGTACCGTTATTTTTTTGACGTGGAGTGGGACCACCCGGCGGAGTCCATGAAAGGCAGGCTCCTCGCCCCCTTTTTGGGAGAGTTTTTCGCGGACTGCCTGGAAAAGGGAGAGATACAACTCATCTATGACGCGGACGGCCTCTGGGCGGCATATTACGATATGCGTTTCGCGATCAAAATCGATTCCTATCCCACCGTATTCACATACAACCTTGACCGGGTCGAGAGAAAGATCGGAAGAGATCACCCGGACTTTGAAAAGTTTTTGGGGATCGCCCATGTCCTGGAGAATCCCGGCCGGGAAGAATCCGCGCAAAGGCTTGATCAGATTGTACTCGCAAAGAGAGTGATGCGGGAACTTTATGAGGGAAGCAAAGAAATAAGGGCGTTTATTGACGAGAATATTTCGGTGTTTAACGGAAGGCCGGGGGATCCTGCGAGTTTTCATCTGCTCGATCAACTCCTCTCGGAACAGGTCTTCCGGCTGGCCTTTTGGAAAGTGGCCACACAGGAGTTGAATTACAGGCGGTTTTTCAACGTGAACGAACTGATATGCCTTCGGGTTGAAGAGGATGATGTTTTTCGAACGACCCACGAGCTCGTTTTCGACCTGCTCGAAAAAGGAGCAATCACCGGACTCAGAATAGACCATATCGACGGGCTCTATGACCCGCTGGACTACCTCAGATCGTTGCGCAAAGCAGCCCCGGACGCATACATTGTCGTTGAGAAAATCCTGGACATGGACGAGGAGTTTCCTCCCGAGTGGCCGGTTCAGGGAAATACCGGATACGATTTCCTGAATCGAGTAAACGGCGTCTTCTGCAGGGAGAAAAATCAAGGGGCATTCGACAGGATCTATTTTGACGTGTCCGGAACACACACGGATGTGGAAGAACTGGCATGTGAGAAAAAGAAACTGATCTTGACCAACCACATGGCAGGGGACATAGACAATCTCGCCCATCTTCTCAAACGGGTGTCGAGCAAAGACCGCCGCGCGGGCGGTATCACCCTGCACGGGTTGCGTGCGGCGCTGTTCGAAGTGATGTCGCGATTCCCCGTATACAGGACCTATGTAAGCGAAGATCTGCGGGAGGAAAGGGATCGCCTGCGGATCATGTCCGCCCTGGAGAAAGCCCGGAAAACACAACCGGGTCTGGCAAGCGAGCTGGACTTCCTTCAAAAATTTCTGTCGGCTCCTTTCGACGGCCGTGTCACAGATGAGGAAGAGGATCCGCGGACTCGGTTCGTTATGCGGTTCCAGCAGTACACCGGCCCTCTTATGGCAAAGGGCTTCGAAGACACCCTTTTGTATGTCTACAACCGGCTCATCTCCCTCAATGAGGTGGGTGGAGATCCCGCCCGTTTCGGCGTCCATGTCGAGGAGTTCCACCGGTCCAATGAAGCCGGCATGAAATCCCGGGCCCATTCCCTCAGCGCGACCGCCACACACGATACCAAGCGAGGCGAGGATGTCCGGGCGAGAATCAACGTGCTCAGTGAAATTCCCAGGGAGTGGTCCCGGCAATGGAATCTCTGGCGTACATTGAATCGGGGGAAAAAGAGAAGGATCGACGGCAAGGAGGCGCCTGACGCGAATGACGAGTACTTCCTGTATCAGACGCTGGTCGGCGCCTTCCCGCTCCACGAGGGGGAGTACACCGGCTTCTTGGAGAGGATGAAGACATGCATTATCAAGGCGGTCCGGGAGGCAAAGGTTCACACAGCCTGGCTGAAACCGGACAGCAGGTACGAGGATGCCTGCCTCGCTTTCCTGGAGGAGATTCTTGAACCGTCCCCGGAAAATCGTTTTTTGAAGGCGTTTTTCCCTTTTCAGCGGCGTATTTCCTGGTACGGTATGTTTCACTCTCTTTCTCAGGCGCTGCTCAAGATGTCGGCACCCGGGGTTCCGGATTTCTATCAGGGTACCGAACTGTGGGACTTGACCCTGGTCGATCCGGACAATAGAAGGCCGGTAGATTATAAGAAAAGGAGCGGATTCCTGCAGGAAATCGCGGACCGGGAGAAAGAGGATGTCTCCGGCCTGATCGGAGAGCTGCTCTCTTCCATGGAAGACGGCAGGGTGAAGCTTTTTTTGATCTACAAGGGATTGAAGGCGAGGAATCGTTATAAAGATGTGTTCAAGCGCGGAGAATATGTGCCCTTGGAGATCAGGGGCACATACAAAGAACACGTTGTCGCCTTTGCCCGGAAGTACAATGGCATGTGGGCGGTGACTGTGTGTCCGCGTTTCCTTGCGGACATCATCGCTGAGGGAGAGCAGCCCTTGGGCGGAGACCTGTGGGGAGACGCGTGTATCCTGCTGCCGGAAGGCGGTCCGCCCCAATGGGAGGAGTCCGTCACGGGCCGCACTGTCACGTCGGAAGGGAGCATCCTTGTGGGGGATGCCCTTGCCCGTTTCCCGGGGTGTTTGCTGATAGGAAAGGGAACGTCATGAGGCGGAGATCAAGCGGTGTCCTGTGTCACATTTCTTCCCTGCCTTCCGCTCACGGCATCGGGGATATGGGGCCTTCTGCGTATGATTTCGCAGAGTTTCTTTCAGAGACGCGCCAGAGCTTCTGGCAGATTCTGCCGCTCAATCCCACGGAGACGGTCCATTACAATTCCCCGTATCAAAGCATCTCCGCGTTTGCTTTTAATCCTTTGCTCATCAGCCCGGAGGGGTTGGTCGAGGAGGGCTTGGTTTCCCGGAGAGACATCGAAAACGGGGAGAGATTTCCGGAAGAACAGGTGGATTACGAGGCCGTTGCGCGGCACAAGCAAAAAATTTTCGACCGGGCCTTTGAAGCGTTCCGGAGAGGAAATGGAGACCGGCGGGAATACGAGATATTCCGCTCCGGGCAGTCGTTTTGGCTCGAGGACTTTGCGCTTTTCTCGGCCCTGAGGTCGAATAGGGCCGAAACGCTGTGGATAGATTGGCCCGAAGAGCTTCGAAACCGGGACCCGGGGGCTCTGAACCGGGCGAGGGAAGAATTCCATGAAAGCATCGAGAGAACGAAGTTCCTTCAATATGCCTTCTACAGGCAGTGGATGAGACTCAAGACCTACTGCAATGACAGTGGCATTCAGATCATCGGGGATATTCCGATCTATGTCCAGTACGACAGCGCGGATGTGTGGGCCAATCCGGAGTATTTCAAGTTGGACGGCGGCAAACGGCCCTATGTCGTGTCGGGAGTGCCCCCCGACTATTTCAGCGAGACCGGACAACTTTGGGGAAATCCGGTTTACAGGTGGGAGGCCCTGAAGGAGACCGAATACGATTGGTGGTTGCGACGCATGACGCAGAACCTGCGGCTGGTTGATCTTGTCCGAATTGATCACTTTCGCGGCCTCGTGGCCTACTGGGAAGTCCCGGCCGAGGAGAAGACGGCCCTGAACGGGCGATGGATGGAAGCGCCCGCGGACGACTTTTTCAACACCCTGCTGAAAAAGTTCCCCCTTGCGCCGTTCATTGCGGAGGATCTCGGCTACATTACTCCGGACGTGCGGGAGACCATGAGGCGATTCGGATTTCCCGGGATGAAGCTTCTCCTGTTTGCCTTCCAGGACGATCCGGCGAGCAATCCCTACGCTCCCCACAATGCGGTTCCGCATTGCGTGATGTACACCGGCACCCATGACAACAACACGGCGAAAGGGTGGTTCGAGGAGGAGGCGACTCCGGAGACGAGAGAAAAACTGTTTCGAT
>CAYVUX010000121.1:0-8651 GCA_964455075.1 uncultured Desulfobacteraceae bacterium
CGACTTCAGCCCCAGCGGGAGCACCCAGCTATGGAGCAACGCCGTCGAGGGCACCGTCGGTTCGGACAGCGGCGAACGGCTGCTGGCCGCTATCCGCACGACAGACGGCAAGGTTAAAATCTTTCGCAAGCTGTATCCCTGGAATGCCCGTTGGAAGGAGCGCCTGAGCGTCTCGACGACGGGAACGCTGGGAAGCTTCTTTGACCTCAGCAACGTGGTGTTTTTTGGAGACGCCTTCCACGTGGCCTATGCCAAAAAGTATCTTCCAGACGATGTTTCACTCGACTATTCCTACAAGATCGAGCACTTGCGCGTTCCCATAGGTCAATCCAACACGGCATACGACGTCGCCACTTATACGCCCGTCGGCCTGAATCATGTCCAAACGGCTTTGAGCGTGTATCGCAACAAACTGGTGGCCGCTTACACCGACCCGACCGGAAAGGTCCGCTATGCCCGATGGGACAACGCCGATAACTGGGAACCGTGGATCGGAGGCCATAGCGTGGACGAAACCCGTCGTACGGACCTGCGTCCGGCCCTGTGGCCCTATGATCGGCGCAGTGTGTCTCCGGCCCCCGACTACAGCACGTCCAACTTCGGCAACGACCTGATAGCCGCCATGGCCGACCGGGCCGATGATGCCATTCGGGGGATCAATCTGAGCCGGGCGATGATGATCCGCGAGATCAACGCTCAATTCGATCTCTACACGTCCAACAGCGACGCTCTGGATCCGGTCTGTGTCGATCAGACCCACTCGTCGTCCCCGTCACCGGTAGCCGACATCGCCCTGGATGGTCGGCCCTTCTACACCGAGCTGGGGCTGTGGCTCTGGACCCTGCCGAATTGGTTCGGAGGATCCCTTTACCGGCAGGCCGCAGGCGATAGCTGCAATGCAGGCAACACCTCAGGGCGCTTCGAGCCGCCCTGTTCGGCCACGCGATATCCCGTGATCATGCGCTCGGGCGGCGGGGCGTTCATTTGCAACGGCGTATGGGTGCAGGAAGCCGAACCCTATCATTGGAACATCATGCATGAGCTGACGCATACCATGAGCGGCCCGCTCGGGTTCTCCGACAACAACGCGCAGACGCCTACCGCCACCCACGCCTCCCTTTCGAAGATCTCGTTGAGCGCCCTGAGCAGCGGCTTTACCCTTTTCGGCAGTCAAACCGATGCCGACTGCCTGAACAATTCGACCACTGACGGCTGCCCGGATACGCGCGCCACGGGTTTTACTGGATACGGCAAAAACTACGACAAGAGCACACGGCAACATTCCTTCATCGGAACGCTGTATTATTACTTCTATGACGGCGATCAGTTACGCCAATGGATCAAGCAGGATTTACAGGGCGGCAGCTCCCTGCTGCAGCAAAAATACAACTGGATCAAAACCAACATATACAAGGGCAGGGAATTTAAGAAGCAGAGCGATCCCTTGAACGACCGGATGCCGGTTCCTACTTCGGCGGAAACGTTTGTATATCCGCCGAGCCGGTTTCACGCCAAAAACAAAAAGCCCTTGCTGGCCCGCCCGCTGGCCGTCGGCGCGATTGCCGAAGGCGCAAGCGTGCTGAGCATGGAACTCGGGATGCCGGAGTTTGAGGCCCCCGTGGATCTGTATGTGCTGATCCTGGTGCCCGGCATCGACCTTTTCAGCGTAAAACCGGACCTGTCGCTGCAATCCGTGTCCCACGGTTTGGCCGCCTGGAAGACCGGTTTTACCCGCAGTGTGCACCAGTCGTTTTTCGGAGATATCGACTTCAGCGGTCTCAGCGGCCTGGGGGCGTTTGTCGGAGTGGCGGTCACCCCGACGGGAAACCTGAGCAAAAGTTACCTATGGGCAACGTCGTTTCTCGTCCCGTGAGGCCCTGGCAGCGTAACTCGGTTGACATAGGAGGCTTTGGCTGTAGAAGGGATCCGGCATGAATCCAAACAGCGCTCGCGCCCAAAGGCGGCAAAGGCTGATTTCAACCGAAAATGGACGAGGGTTAACGCTTTGTGTGTCGTTTTCCAGCGCCGGGACCAGTACGAACACCAGGATTCCGGCGATGTAGACGGCGTAAAAGAGGAGCGCCGTCCGGTTCGCCTCGGAAAAAGGGGGACGCTGTTAGGTTTTTAACTTTTGCAACAGGATCACGCTGTAGGAGCGTCGAGCCTGCCGCCCTTACACCGAAATAGACAGGACTTCGTTATGACAGTAATTATTGAAAAAAAGGATCGTATCTTTACGGTAATCATTAATCGGCCGGGGGTTCAAAATGCTGTTGACAGACCGACGGCGGAAGCGCTTGCAGATGCTTTTCGGGAGTTTGAAAATGATGATACTTCTTATGTAGCTGTGTTATGTGGTGTCGGGAACATGTTTTGTGCAGGTGCAGACCTAAAAGCCGTTGCCAGCATGGATGAAACTCGAGTGAACCGGCTGGAAACTGATGGAGACGGTCCAATGGGGCCAACCAGAATGACGCTGAAAAAACCTGTAATCGCTGCGGTAGCAGGCTATGCGGTTGCGGGTGGTTTGGAATTGGCCTTGTGGTGCGATATGCGTGTTGTAGAAGAAGCGGCGGTTTTTGGTGTATTTTGTCGACGATTTGGTGTTCCTCTTATCGATGGCGGTACGGTGCGGCTGCCTCGTTTGATCGGCATGAGCAATGCGATGGACCTCATTTTAACAGGCCGCCCGGTTGAAGCTGTTGAAGCTCGGCAAATGGGACTTGCTAATAGGATAGTGCCTCATGGTACATCGCGAAAGGCAGCAGAGGATTTGGCAAAGAAGATAGCGGATTTTCCTCAGACATGTATGCGAAACGATCGCATGAGCGTTTATGAGCAATGGGATAAAGTTCTCAAAGATGCCATGGAAAATGAATTTAGACGTGGAATGAACACCATAAATAGTGGTGAGACACTTCATGGTGCTGCCAAGTTTGGAAAGGGTTTTGGAAGGCATGGAGAATTCGAGTAGCTTGTAACAAAGGGGGACGTCCTTAAATGCTAAAATAACTTGACATGGAATGTCTGTGATTGTATCTATGGTTCATGCCAAGAGTTGCACGAATAGATACGCCCGGCCTCCTTCATCATGTTATGATCAGGGGGATAGAACGACGGAAGATCTTCAGGGATGATGTAGACCGTGAAGATTTCATTGAACGCCTTTCTGATCTTTTGCCTGAAACCCAGACCCAATGCTACGCTTGGTCGTTTTTATCCAACCACGCCCATTTCCTGTTTCGAAGCGGCCCCCAGGGTATTGCTACCCTGATGAGAAGACTGCTTACCGGGTATGCGATATTTTTCAACAGGCGGCATAAACGGCACGGTCAGCTCTTCCAAAACAGATACAAGTCGGTGATATGCCAGGAAGACCGCTATTTTCAGGAATTGGTAAGATATATACATCTGAACCCGTTGAGGGCCGGAAGCGTATCGGACTTGGCGGAGCTGGACCGGTATACCTATTGCGGGCACAGTGCCTTGATGGGAAAAAGCAAGAGACCATGGCAGGAAACTCAGTATGTGCTGGGGTTTTTTGGAAAGCGGAGCAGAGAGGCGCGAAAGGAATACCGTCTGTTCGTTCAAAAAGGGATGGCCATGGGGAGGCGTTCCGAGTTGGTGGGGGGAGGGTTGATCAGGAGCCTCGGAGGATGGGATGAAGTCAAAAAGATGAGGCATTCCGGCCAGGATCGGATAAAGAGTGATCAAAGGATTCTGGGGGATGGCGATTTTGTAATGGAGATCCTCTCGGACTCGGAGGAGGCTTTTTCTCGTAGATATAGACTGAAAAGCCGGAATATCAATTTTGAGGATGTTCTTCGGAAGGTGGCCGCCCTGTTTCATGTAAAAAGGGATTATATTATCGAGAAAGGGAGGCAAAGGGACCGGGTGGGTGCCAGAGACCTGTTGTGTTATTGGTGTGCGGTTGAGTTGGGAATACCCATGGCAGAGCTTGCAAGGAGACTGAATCTGACGCTGGCTGCGGTGAGCTATGCCGTAAAAAGGGGAGAAAACACGGCAAAAGAGGCCGGCTGGCAGCTGGATGAATTTGTTTAATTAGTTAAGGACGTCCCCCAAACCCACGTCCCCCAAACCCAGAGGGTGGAACTCCTTGACCCGCTTTCGGATTCTGAAGTACTTGGTATGGCCGGATTCCAGCGCCTCTGACAAGGCGATGTCAAAGGATTTGCCCACCTCTTCGGGGCGATGTGCATCTGATCCGAAACAGATGGTAATGCCCTTGTCGGCCGCCATGGAGAGAAGAAGCGGGGAAGGATAGATTTCTCCCACCGGTTTTCGAAGACCCGACGTGTTCACTTCGAGGCCCATACCGGCCCGGGCCATGCGGTCAAAAACGGGTTTTGCCAACTCGATAAGGACCTTATCCGGAGGACGGTGACCGAATTTCTTCGGAAGGTCCAAGTGACCGACCGCGTCGAAGAGCCCGGAATCGACGAGCTCCTCCACAAGGCCGAAATAGGCTTTCCAGACTCCGTTCACATCCACCGAGTCCCAGGCGGGAAGTTCCGAAGGATTGTCGAATCCCCATTCGCCGATGTAGTGTATGGAACCGAGGACCAGGTCAAAACCCTGCCTGGGAAGCCATTCCCGGAGGAATTCCTCGCACCCTGCATAGTAGTCGGCTTCAATCCCCAGCAGTACAGGCAGCTCCGGATCATCCTGCAAGGCGTTGATCATAGACAGGTACTCCGGAAATTGCGCCAATTCCATGCGGTGCATGGGGTCATACCCGTGCGGGTTGGGTGCATGGTCTGTAAAGCAGATTTCCGGGATGTTCCGGGCCCGGGCTGCGTCTGCGAAGGCGCTCGCCTTCCCGTGGGCATGTTTGCAGAGTGCGGTGTGAAGATGGTAATCGGGAAGCAACGAACGCTCCTTCCGCCGGAAAACGCGGCCGCGACCATATGGGTTGCCGAGGGTTATGGAAAAAGTCTCCGGATCTCTCCAGGGTGAGGATGCCCCGAAACAAGAGGGGTTTCTGCACGCCTCATCCCACACCGTGTGGAGAGGCCTCTTATCCTTGCGCGTATCCCGGAGCGAAACGGAATGCGCTCCCGCCTTCTATGCGTTCAAGAGATCCTCCAGGGCCGGTTCGAGTTCCGGAAACCGGAAACGAAAACCCATTTCCAGCAGCTTCCCCGGAAGCACCCGCTGCCCCTGTAGGAGTATGGATCCGAACTCGCCCAGGACCGCGCGGACCATAAACCCGGGAACCGGGGGCAAAAAAGGGTCCTTTCCGAGCGTCTTTCCCAGGAGAGCAGTCAATTCCCGATTTCTTACCGGGTTGGGGGCCGTGCAGTTGACCGGCCCTTCCGCCTCCGGGTGATCCAGGAGAAAAAGATACACGGCCGCCAGGTCCTGTTGATGAATCCAGGAAAACCATTGCCTTCCCGACCCCAGGGGGCTTCCGAGGCGCCGGCGGAAAAGGGGGATCATCTTCGAAAGGGCCCCTCCCCGGTTGCCGAGGACAATCCCGAACCTGGTAAGCACCACGCGGACCCCGGAACGTTGAGCCTCCAGTGCCGTTGCCTCCCAGTCGCGCGCCAAAGTAGCCAGGAAATCGTCTCCGGGAGGGCTGGTCTCGTCCAGGACTTCATCTCCGTGAAAACCGTAGTATCCGACTGCCGAAGTGCTGATGAGGAGGCGACCCCTGCCCTTGGGAGACGACAGGCCTTCCACGAGGTTCCGGGTGGTGAGAATCCGACTGTCGCGGATTCGCTGCTTCGCCCGATCCGTCCACCTCGTAAAGATGGACGCTCCGGCCATGTTGATCACGGCATCGTGGTCGGCGACTTTCTTCTGCCATGAGCCCTTTTCCACCGGATCGGCCTCGAGGTAGGAGAGTCCCTGGGCCCGGGGCCGATGGGCGGAACTTCGGGTCAAAACCGTCACCTCATGGCCTCTGTCCAAGAGCGCTTGGACAAGAAGACTTCCCACGAAACCGGTGCCCCCTGTCAGAAATACGTTCATCAGCCGCCTCCTTTCCTGTCCCCGGATTCCATGGCCGTGACGGGCCGCGAGATGATCCTATGCCCGGATTTTTGACGAGAACGGCCCTCGCAAGTTTCTCTTTGACCGATTCGCCGGGCTTCGAGAACAGAAGACTTGCGCCTGCGAGGATTGTTCAACGGTTTGCGAATGCCGAGCCGGGTCAACGCAAAGTCGAAACGCACGGGATCCCGGGGGGAGATCCTCCGGAATTCCCGCGTAATCTCCAATGTCCGCGCTCTTTCTCCTGGTGAGTCCAAGCTCAAGAGAGATGCGGTACATATGGGTATCGAGCGGGACAATAAGTTTTGCCGATTCTACTCTGTCCCATCCCCCGGGATCCACGCGATCCTCGCGGACCATCCACCTAAGGAAAAGATTGAGCCTTTTGCACGCGCTCCCCTTTTCGGGCAGAGGGATCATGCTGTCGGAACCGTTTCGCCCTGACAGGGCCTTGATCTCGTGAATCAGGCTGGAAATGGCCGGCAGCACGGTGTCGTCTTCAGGGCGCGAACCGCGAAGGAAGCATCGGTAAAGAGAGCCATGCCGGAGGACGACCTCTTTGAGGCCGATGAGCAGGGCCGTGAATTCGTCCCCGGTGGTAAACCGATGCCTGAAATTTGCGAAAGACCGTTTCAGCCGTCCCGGCGATGCCGAAAGCACGAAAGCATGAGGGGACTGCCCCAGCTTTTCAAGCGCCGCAGAGACGCTCTTCAGGATCTGCCGGACCCTTCCGTAAGCGAGGCAAGAGGCCAGCAGGCCAACGATCTCCCGGTCTTTCGGGTCGGGGTATCTATATAGGAACTCCAACGGATCCGGATGGACCCACTTTCGAGAGTTGTAGAATCGATAGAGCTCGTCGAGATCGCTTAACTCGAGTGAAGAAGGCGGCATCAAGGGGGTCATGCGTCCTCCCAGGAAATGCATTGTGCGGGACAGATCACGATGGCTTCCTGCACCTCGTCGACGGGATACTCCGGCATATCCTTCACTTCCAGGAGACCGGTGTCTCGATTTCTTCTGAAAACCCCCGGACAGATCTCCAGGCAGGATTCACAATCGTTGCATCGGCTCAAATCAATGACGGGCCGTGTGGTCATGGCTTTTTCGAGACCTTTAAATAACGCCCTCTTTTTGCCAATCTCTGCGTCATGATCAAATCGTATTCCTCGAAATATACTGGATCTTCATGTAGTTGAAGCCCTCGGCCATGAGCTCGGGGCCGAACGGACTATCCCCTTCCTTGAGCTTGACCTGAATCGAATAAGTATCCAAGGTCTGTTTCCTTATGCTTCACGCGCCCGGAGTCCGGAATGCCTTTTCCGCAAAAGTGCCCCGGAAAGACATCACTCACTCTTTTCTTCCATGGGGACCTCTTGAACCAGAGGCAGGGATATGGTGAATGTGCTCCCCTCACCCGCCGTGCTTTTCACCGTCAAGGATCCGTCCAGGAATTCTTCAATAATTCTCTTGGAGAGACACAGCCCGAGTCCCGTGCCGGTTTTCTTGGTCGTAAAAAACGGGGAAAACAGCTTCTCCAGGTTTTCCTCGGAAATCCCCTGGCCGGTGTCCGACACGGCGAGAATCGCGCGGCCCGTATCGGCCCTCAATTCCACGCCCAACTCTCCGCCCATCTCCTCCATGGCCTCGGCGGCATTCTTGAGCAGGTTGAAAATCGCCTGCTTGAGCTTGGCACTGTCCGCGTTGACAATGAGATCGAGATCTCCCAGGTTCATCCGAATACGAATCCCTTTTTGCGCCAATTCGTCTTTCATCAGGGCGTGGTTTTCCTCAACGATACTGCGGAGGCTGACCGGTGCCATTTCAAGAGATTTCGAGGTGTAGTATTCTCTCAGGTCAGAAAGAAGTTTTTCCAACCGCTCCACCTCACCAGCGATGATTTCGGCCTTTTTCCTGCTCCTTTCATCGTGGAGCCCCCTCTTGAGTTGCGCGGCGAAGCCCCCTATCGTGAAGAGTGGATTCTTGATCTCGTGGGCGATTTCTGCGACGAACTGCCCCAGGGCAGCAAGTCGCTCCGAGCGAACGATTTTTTCCTGAAGGGCTTTGGTTTCCGTAAGGTCCCGAAGGAGTGCCGTAAAAAAGAGCTTTCCCCCGACCTCCGTTACGGAAAAAGAGATGGCTGCAGGAAACCGGGTTCCGTCTTTCCGAGTGACAAGAATTTCGGTGTCATGTCCGATCCGCCTGGAGGCCCGGGTCTCCACATAGCGACTCACAGCCTCTTTGTGATTTCGGCTGCACTCGGACGTCATGATCAGGTCCAGGTCCCGGCCGAGCACCTCATCCCGGCTGTAGCCGAACATCTTCTCCGCGGCCTTGTTGAAGATCAGGACCCTGTGGAATTCGTCAATGGTAACGAACGCCTCATTGGTGCTGTCAACCGCATGTTCCAGGATCAAGAGTTGCTGATTTTCCCGGCCGCTATGTGGAACTCCGTCCATAAGGGGTCATCCCTGCCCGGTGTCCTGAGAAGCCCGGCCTGGTGTCCTGTTCACTCCCGACAGGAGGGACCGAACAGGAACAAGCCGGTGCAGTGCGTACATTCCTTGAAGTCGGATCCTAGCTCGTTTCCATCCATAAATGGCCCTTTTCCGCAATCCCCCGTCTTTGACGGGACAAGT
>CAYVUX010000122.1:0-3902 GCA_964455075.1 uncultured Desulfobacteraceae bacterium
AGATCATTCAGCTGAACACCATCATCATCGATGCCACCCGGGCCCCGGGAACCTGTGGCGCAGCGGGAAGCGGGCACCCCTCAAATGATCCCAAAGGCTCCGGTCAAAGAAGTAAACATCGAAACCCCGCTGTATCATGCCGTTCTGACGAATGCCGGCCCCACAATCAAAAGCTTCCGGCTCAACGAGTATCGCCAAAGCGTCAAGAAAGACTCGCCCCGAATCGAACTGTCAAAACTCGAAAACGGGCAGGGCGAGTTCTTGAACATCGGCCTCACCGGGCCGTCGGGCGAACCGGAGGAGCCGCTTGTTTACCAGGTCGACCGTGAAAGCGTTCGCATGGGGGAGTCATCAGAACCTGAAGAAATTGTTTTTCGCGCAACCGCCCCCAACGGACTCTTGTTGGAAAAGACATTCCGGTTTCATCCCGACAAATACAGCATTGACCACGTACTCAAGGTCACGAACCAGTCGGATACATCAGTGAACCGGTCTCTTTCCGCCCGTCTCCGTGTAACGCCTGAGGAAAACGGAGGAGGCTACTACTCTTATGTGGGCTTCATCGTCCTCAAAGACGGAGACCTGGAAGAGATGGAAGTCGAGGAGCCTTCAGAGCAGAAGGTTTTGAACGGCGCAATTCGCTGGATGGCTTATGAGAACGAGTATTTCATGACCGCAGTCATCCCGACCGGGGACACAGAGAGCATGTTCAAGGCAGCGATGTCCCAAGAGGGTGTGCTGGAAGGCACCCTCAGGCACCCCGCAACCGCCATTGCACCCGCTCAGACGATCGAATCATCCCACCTCCTCTACTTCGGTCCCAGGGATTTGGGGGTCTTGAAGGAGCACGGCTACCAGCTTTCCAGCGCCGTCGATTTTGGCTGGACGGATATCATTGCAAAACCTCTCCTTTATGTACTCAGGTTTTTCAACCAGTATTTGAAGAATTATGGACTGTCCATCATTGTCCTGACCATACTGATCAAGATTCTATTCTGGCCCCTTACCCATAAGAGCTACAAGTCCATGAAGGAGATGCAGAAACTGCAACCCCGCATGGCCAAGATCCGGGAGAAGTATAAGAACGACCGCCAGAAAATGAATCAGGAGCTGATGGGGCTTTACAAGACGTACAAGGTGAACCCCATGAGCGGCTGCCTTCCCATGGTTATACAAATTCCCGTGTTCATAGCGCTCTTCAGACTCCTGGGCAGCTCGATTGAGTTGAGGCATGCCCCTTTTATCCTCTGGATTAATGACCTCTCGGCCCCTGATCGGTTGTTTCAGTTTCCATTTGGGATTCCATTCATGGCCCCCCCCTACGGGATACCCGTTCTCACGCTTCTGATGGGAGCATCCATGTTTCTGCAGCAAAAAATGACTCCCACTCCCGGTGATCCCACACAGGCCAAGATCATGATGTTTTTGCCGATAATCTTTACGTTCATATTTATCAACTTCCCGTCGGGTCTTGTGCTTTACTGGTTTGTCAACAACGTCCTATCAATCGGCCAGCAGTACCGCATTCAAAAGAGTTCGGCCTAATCACGGAGGGCAACCATGGAGACATTCGAATTCGAAGGAAAAACCACGGAAGAAGCCATTGAATACGCCTGCCGTCAACTGAACGCCACCAGAGACGAGATGGACATCGTGATCCTTGAGCCCGGCTCTGCAGGCATCTTCGGGCTCGTGGGCGGAAGGAAGGCCAAGGTACGGGTTTCTCTCCATACACCCGAGCTCGAAGCAGAGTCCGGTGATGAGGAAAACGGGCTGGAAATTGCAAAAGCTGCGTTGGAAAAAATCCTGGCTCTCATGCCCATGGAAGGGGTAACGGTGAATGCAAGACATGAAGAAGGTACGATCGCATTGAACATCGAAGGCGACAAATCGGGACTGCTCATCGGGCGGAAAGGCAGGACCTTGGATGCACTTCAATTCATCGTAAATAAGATTGTCAACAAGGCGCTCGAAAAGAAAACCCAGGTTGTGGTGGACTCAGAGAACTATCGCCAACGGAGGAACGACCACCTGATCCAGATGGCCCTCAAGATGAGTGAGAAGGCCAAAAAGAGCAGGAAGCCTGTCACAACCAACCTATTGAACCCTCACGACCGGAGGATGGTCCACCTGGCCCTGAGGGATGACGAGGAACTGTACACCAAGAGCCGGGGAGAAGGCATTTTGAAGAAGGTGGTGATCATCCCAAAGCCCTGAGGCATGCCTCCCTCACCGGACCCGCACGAAAAGCGCTTGCCGCGGGCCTCCGGTCTCATCCTTTCAGCCAATGATTCACGGCGAGCTCACGGGAAACCGGAGCCGCTGAGGGCGGGGAATCCCTACGTGTGGTGAGAAATGGCCAAGGCGCCTTCCAGCCAGGACACCATTGCAGCGATTGCCACCCCGGCTGGTCAAGCGGGTATCGGCATCATTCGGATAAGTGGGCCGATTTCCTATGCAATCGCTCAGAAACTCTTTCTGCCCAGGAAATCCTTAAAGGGTTTTGAAAGCCACAGACTGTATCTTGGAGAGTTCCGGGACCCCGAATCCGGCGATACCGTTGACGAGGTACTCCTTTCTTTTATGAAGGGACCCCGTTCTTACACCTGTGAAGATGTTATCGAAATCAATTCCCACAGCGGCCACGTCCTCCTTTCTAAAATCCTCCAACTCGTCCTAAAGGAAGGAGCCAGACTGGCGGAGCCGGGGGAATTTACCTGGAGAGCTTACCTGAACGGCCGCATCGACCTGACCCAGGCCGAAGCCGTGGTGGACCTGATCAACGCCCGGTCGGAGCGTGGAATTCACCTGGCCTCCTTACAGCTGCGCGGGCATCTTGCAAAGGAGGTCGAAAAGCTTCGTGAGGTGCTCATGGACCTTCTCGCCTACACCGAGGTGGCCATAGACTTTCCCGAAGAAGAACACGAGATCATGCTCAGAGAGGAAACGGCCGCCCTCATCGAGCACGATGTCATCGGGTCCGTACAAACCCTTATCCATGCTCATGACCGCAGAAGGCTCTGGGTGGACGGGGTCCGGACGATGATCCTGGGTCGCGTCAATGTAGGAAAATCAAGTCTTTTGAATCGTCTGGCGGAGGAACAACGCGCTCTTGTCACATCGATCCCCGGTACCACACGGGACATCATCGAATCCACCATCCACATGGAAGGCATCCCCATGAGGCTCATGGATACGGCGGGGTTCAGAAAGGTGAGGAACGAGGTGGAGGAGCTCGGCATTCAAATGACAAAGAAGAGGGTTGAGGAAGCCGACTTTCTCCTGGTCGTGGTGGATCGAAGTCGCCCCCTGAGTCAGGAAGATCTGGACATTCTTTCTCTTGCGGGGCCAAGGCAAGTCCTGGTCGTGTTCAATAAGATGGACCTGCCTTCCAGGCTGGGTTCGAGAATGTACCACGAGGCCTTCAAGGGGATCCCTTCCGTGGAGATTTCCGCTTTAACCGGAGAGGGCTTGGACCGTCTCAGGCAGGCCGTGGTGGATTGTATTTTAACATCCGGGACGGATCTCCTTTCCTCTGGAGCAGCGCCCAACTTGCGGCACAGTCAACTCCTGGAGGAAGCAATGAGCCATTTCACGGATGCCGCCCGCAACATCCGGGAGTCCGCTCCCATGGAAATTGTCTCCGCAGATCTCCGAAGCGGCCTTGACGCCCTGGGAGACATCACCGGGGAAACCACCAGCGAGGACGTCCTGGACCGGATCTTCAGCCGATTCTGTATCGGAAAATAAGCGCCTCTGCTTCCCTATCCCTTGAAATAGTCCCTAACCTGTTTGATGGCACAGTATTTCCCGCACATGGTGCAGACCTCGTCTTCCGACGGGGGATTTTGTTCCCGGTAAGACCTCGCCTTTTGCGGATCTATGGCCAGAGACATCTGGGC
>CAYVUX010000122.1:3912-8645 GCA_964455075.1 uncultured Desulfobacteraceae bacterium
CATTTGCCGATCTTTTTCCAGAGCCAAAGGATTCCCCCTGGCAAGGTCCGCGGCATGGGCCGCTATCCTGGTTACCACCACGCCTTCCCTGACATCACTCACACCGGGCAAGCAGAGATGTTCCGCGGGGGTCACGTAGCACAAAAAATCGGCTCCCGCCTTTCCGGCCAGCGCACCCCCTATGGCACAGGCGACATGATCGTATCCCGTCGCTATGTCGGTGACCAAAGGACCCAAAACATAAAAGGGCGCATGCTGGCAAAGTTTTTTCTGAAGAAGGACATTGGCCTCGATCTGATCGAGCGGCACATGCCCCGGGCCCTCGATCATCACCTGGACATTCTGTTCCCACGCGAGCTGCGTAAGGTGACCGAGAGTCATCAGTTCGTGAATCTGTGCCCTGTCCGTGGCATCAGCGAGGCAACCGGGCCTCAAACCATCACCCAGACTGAGCGTCACATCGTACCGGTTCGCGATGGCAAGCAAACGGTCGTAGTGCTCAAACAGGGGGTTTTCCTTCCCGTGATGGAGCATCCAGGTTGTGAGGAAGGCGCCGCCTCGGCTCACGATATCGGTGATTCTTCCCTGAGCCCGGAGCATTTCCAAAGCCGCCATGGTCAGACCACAGTGCACGGTGATGAAATCCACGCCGTCTCTTGCATGTCTCTCAATGACCTCAAAAAGCTTGTCCACAGTAAGCTTCACGAGGCCGCCCGACTCCTCCACGGCTTCCACCACGGCCTGGTATATGGGAACCGTGCCCACCGGCACCTCGGCGGCCTTGAGCACGGCCTTCCGAATGGCATTCATATCCCCGCCTGTAGAAAGATCCATGACGGTGTCCGTGCCGGCATCCACCGCTGTCCTCAATTTCGCCATCTCGTCGTCAAGAACAGCCCGGTCGGAAGAGGTCCCGATGTTTGCATTGACTTTGACCAGAAGACCTTCCCCGATCCCGCACACATTCGCCGGACCGTGGGCCGGATTTGCCGGAATCACAACCTTGCCCGCCGCCACCTGATCCCGGAGCCGGTTCTCGCTTACCTGCTCCTTTGATGCCACTGCCTTCATTTCAGGTGTGATGTGACCGGCCCTTGCACTGGCTAACTGCGTCATATTTGTATAAACCTCGACTCTTCATCCACTCCTCTGCTGCTTCAAACAGGGAGACATTTGAAAATTCTTCACACGGTTCAAGGTCTCGCCAGACGATCCGTCCCAGCCGGATTCACCACCGGAATTGCACGAGCTATTTCGGCCATGAAGCTCCGAGCCCCATCGCCATCGGAAATGGTTCCTTAGGGCTCACTCGGTTCCGTCAGCGGTGGAATAGGATGGACAAGCCTCCACCGCCCCGCTTTCATTCCGGGATGGGGACTCACAAGCGCCCAAACCATATGTATGGATGGGCGCCGCCTATCGGCACCCGTCCGTGTTCCACCCTTTGCTGACGGGCGGTCGAACCGGTCCGTTTCCTGAACCGCATGCGTAGCCATCCAAAATGGCTTGCCGAGTGAACGCTTTGGCCCACCCTGTAGCATCCGCCAAATTTCTTCCCATGGACAAAAACGTTGCCAAAGCGCTCGAAAACACACAACCGCTCCCGTGGGTGTGCCTCGAACGAATTCTCGAACCATGGAATTCGTGAAACCCCTGCCCATCGTACAGGAGGTCCACGCACTCCTCTTCCATGTGGCCGCCCGTAATCACCACATCCGGGCCCATCCCCTTGATAATGACAGCGGCCTCTTTTGCTTCCTCCAGGGTCCGGACCGACCTGTTTGCAAGTTTTTCCGCTTCGTTCATATTAGGGGTCACGACACGGGCAAGAGGGAGAAGCAGCTTTGCCACAAGGGGATACGCCCCTTCTTCCGCCAACGCCCCTCCCGCAGTGGCCTTGCACAAAGGATCCAAGACTACATTGGGCAACGGATGGAGCTCAAGCAGCCGGACAACCTCTTTCACCGCATCCCCGGAATGAATCATGCCAATTTTGACGGCATCCGGTGAAAAATCTTCGATGACCGCTTGCGCCTGCTGTATGATGAACCCGGCGGGGAGCCTGTGAACGGCCCGGATGCCGAGGGAGTTCTGCACCGTGACAGCCGTAATCACGGTGAAGGCATGGGCTCCGAGACTGGAGATGGTCTTTATATCTGCTTGTACCCCGGCCCCTCCGGAAGAATCAGAACCGGCGATAACCAATACGCATTTCATTCACACCATAGCTCAAAAGACCCTGCTCAGGGCCAAAGCAACACCTTATGAGAAGACTTCTTTTCTCCAATCCGGGCTTTCGGCGCCAATTCGTTCGGTCTCGAGCTCATGGCCGAGAGGCTTTGTCCCGTTGCGGTGCGCGCCCGCGGAAAGCCCCTTTTATGCCCATCTTGGATAATCCATCATCAAAAAGCTAGCAACCCCCTCCTCCCCTGTCAACCGAATAATCTTTCTCCCCACGCACTGGGGACAAGCCGGAAACCGGCTTGAAAGCACTGCAGTTAAATCGCCGCGAAGAAGGACGACAAGATCTGGAAACCGCTCCGGCCTCCAGACCAGGGCATTTCATAGAATGACGGCCGGTTGGAGGGAAGGGGATTTTCAGGACGGGTACCGGTGGAATAGAAGAACAGGATGCACAAAGCTCAGAGGTACTTCACAGAGTAATAGAGCAGCTTCTGGTACTCCACAGCAACTTCGCAGAAGAACTTCCTAGTCTTCCACCATCCCTGTGGGGAAAAATCCGAGTACTTGGACGGCTTCACCATGATTTCCACATCGTCATTCTCAAATACCTTCTTGAACGTCAACCACACCCGCCTGGAGTGACTCGGCGAGGTGACCAAAATCACGGTCTGGAATCCGTTTTCGTCAACCACTTCCCGAACCGTCGTCGCCTCCTCAAAAGTGCTTTCCACAAGACTATCCGGTGCAATAAGGGCGGAGCGCGGAATGCCCAGATCCATAAGGAGACCCATTAGCAGGTCTCGCCTTTCAGGAAAACTCACCCCCTTTCCCTTCAGCGCTTGGCTCCCATCCGGGAGGGTCGCTCTGGAGATAAGAATGCGAGGGGCCAACCCGTCCTGATAAAGATCCGCCGTCTGAAGACCTCTTTCCACGGCACCTCCTGCGAGACACACTATCAGATCCGCCTCACGAATATCATGTTCCACTACGAGGTACTCACCGGCACGCGTCAGGATGGGCACTCGGTAAAAAGACAGAATGATGTACCCAACAACAACCACGAATAGAATCCACTTGAGGATGCTGGGACTCCGTGAACCCCTTTCCGGTTCTATAGGTCGATTCTCCACCTGCGTCGCCGACCACATGCCGGCCCGATCTTCCTCTCTTCCCATTCCGAGATTGAACTCCCCCTCTCGGGTTCCGTAAGCGGAGCCGCCATAGCCCGCCTCTTTTCGTTCCGCGGTATCCGGAAGGGATTCATCATTTCTCATGATCTTCCTCCGCCGCAATTATACAGCAATTCCCCGCCATAGCGCAATGATAAGGAATCCAAGGGAGCCTGCCGCCAAGGAATCGATGCTTTTCATGCGGGAGATTTCCCTATAAGGATGCCGAGCGGCATCCTTTCGCACGCCCTGGAACAGGGGAGGCAAACGACGAAACACACAATTTTGATTGACAATACATCAAGGTTTGGCTATTAATCCCTAGTCAAATCAAGCAAAATGGAACCTACACTTCGCGCCGGCGAGGCCTCTGAGGCCCGCGGTCTCGATGACCCCAAAGGAGCTATGGACAAAAACGTTTTCCGTGTCGGGCTTTTGGTCTTTCTTCTTCTGGTTTTGCCTCTTTTTCACGGCCAAGAGGCACTCGCCCAGGAGCCGAAGAAAATTCTGAGCATCGAGGCTTATGACATGCTCAATACCGTCCCGCGCACGTACCTCGTGGATGTACGCACAAGGGCGGAGTACCAGTTTGTCGGGCATCCCATCGGAGCTTACCTTTTCCCCTATATGTTTATGACCAAAGGGTTCGAAAAGGCAGCCGAAGAGTACCTGTACCGATTTGATTCCAAAAACGAGGATTTCACGAAAGAGATTGGAAAAGTGTTCGGAAAGGAGGACAATCTTCTGATCATCTCGCGGGATGGAATCCGCAGCGCCCAGGCGGCGAAAGAGCTTTCCCAGGCTGGCTTCAAGAGTATTTACGATGTGGAGGACGGTTTTGAGGGGCGATTGTTTCCCTATTTTGAGGACAGCAACAAGAACAAATTCTACAGACAGCTGGCGAAAAGGAATAACATTCACGGCTATAATCACCGGCGCCATTACGGCTGGCAGTGGTGGGGGCTCCCGTGGACATACCATATGGATCCCAAGTTTATTTATCCGCCGGATCTTGAGCCATCCGGCAAGTAAGTTGTTTGGAGGTTGGACATGGATTCCGAGGAACTCATTCAGCTCATGAAACAAATTGAGGAAAAGGGGATTGGCTGGGATCAGGTAGAAGAGAAGGCCAAGATTTCCCATTCGCTGTTGAACTTGTACACGCACTCAGGTCCCGTTCCCGTCACGATTATCAACAGCTTGAAAAAGATGCTTCAAGAAGAAGGGAACTGACCGTTAAGCATCCCTGTATCTCGCCTGTGGAACGGAGCATCCGATCCGGGCATTCCAAACAAGACAAACAGATCCTGTCGTATATTCCCCGGCACTTGAAGCGGGAGCCCTGCCCCTGGAATTCCGATATAAGGATTGAAAAAAAGT
>CAYVUX010000123.1:0-8613 GCA_964455075.1 uncultured Desulfobacteraceae bacterium
AGCCAAGCAGCCTCCTCGACGGCCGCAGAAGAAAGCAGTTGCTAAGAAGGGTCCCGAAGGCCGCTCCATTGGGAAATATGTGACCAAAGCCGGTCAATTTTTGAGAGAGGCGAAGACCGAGCTGAAAAAGGTCAAGTGGCCTACTCGAAAGGAGCTGCTTGCCTCTACAGCAGTGGTCATTGTCCTGACACTGTTTGTCGCGTTCTATTTGGGATTGGTGGATTTTGGCCTGATCAAGCTCATCAAAGTAATTGTAGGATGAAACCGATGACCAATAACGAATCGCAAGAGGTGGAAAACAATCACTCCGAGACGGTTGATGAAAAGGCACCTCACCGCGAAGACAGAATGAAATGGTACATCGTCCATACGTATTCCGGCTTTGAGAATAAGGTCAAGAAGAACCTCGAAGAAACCGTGAAGACGCTTGGCCAGGAGGAAAGCTTTGGGCAAGTTTTGGTTCCCACAGAGCAGGTGGTTGAACTGAAGAAGGGACAAAAGAGGACTTCTTCCCGGAAATTTTATCCGGGCTATATCATGATCCGGATGGTGTTGAACGAAGAGACCTGGCACACCGTTCGGAACATCTCAAAAGTCACCGGGTTCGTGGGCGGAGAAATAAAACCGACTCCCATCCCGGACGAGGAGGCGGAGAGGATCCTCCGGCAGATGGAAGAGGGGGTCAGCAAGCCGAAGTCGAAGTACCACTTCGAAGAGGGCGATGAAGTCCGGGTGGTGGACGGTCCTTTCACCAATTTTCAGGGTGTGGTGGAAGAGGTTAAGCCCGACAAGGAAAAATTGAGGGTTCTCATTACCATCTTCGGCCGATCCACGCCGGTGGAACTTGATTTTATTCAGGTCAATAAGGTTTGAGGCTTGAAGCTCCCGGGTCCCGGTTCGCCACGGTAGGATTGCGTGCCGATGGATGCTTAGAGGCATGCTGAGGCGCCGTCTCGAAACCGGGAGTGAAAGGAATTTTCTTTGAATAAACGTTTTAAGAGCTTTCAAAGAGGAGAAACATGCCAAAAAAGGTGATCGGATCCATCAAACTTCAGGTGAAGGGTGGACAGGCCAATCCTTCACCGCCAATTGGCCCCGCCTTGGGACAGCATGGAGTGAATATCGCCGAATTCTGCAAGGCCTTTAATGCGAAGACCCAAGATCAGCAGGGGACTGTTATTCCCGTGGTGATTACGGTTTATGCGGACAGGTCGTTTTCATTTTTTACCAAGACTCCCCCGGCCTCTGTGCTTTTAAAACAGGTTGCCGAGATTGCGAAAGGATCGGGCGAACCAAACCGCGATAAGGTAGGGGAAGTCACAAAGAAACAAGTGGAAGATATTGCGAAGCTGAAGTTTGAAGACCTGAATGCCTACAACCTGGAAGCCGCCGTGAAGATCATAGAGGGGACGGCCAGGAGCATGGGTATTACAGTGAAATAGTTTGCGCCTGAGAGGAAAGACGGAAATGGCCTTCAGAGGAAAAAAGTACAGGGAAAAGGCAGAGCGGATCGATAAGTCAGTACGATATGCTTTCCCCGATGCCGTTCAGGCGATGCTGGAGAGCTCCTACGCGAAATTCGACGAAACTGTGGATTTGGCGGTGAGGTTGGGAGTGGACCCGAGGCACGCCGATCAAATGGTCAGAGGCACGGTGGCTTTGCCGAACGGAGTGGGAAAGGAAGTCCGCGTCGCGGTTTTTGCCAAAGGGGAGAAAGAAAAGGAGGCTCTTGAGGCCGGCGCGGACTACGCAGGTGGGGATGAGCTTGTAGAAAAAGTCCAAGGTGGTTGGCTTGAATTCGACAAGACGATTGCCACCCCGGATATGATGGGTGCCGTCGGGAAGCTGGGGCGAATTCTTGGACCGAGAGGCATGATGCCGAACGCCAAACTGGGCACGGTGACCTTCGACGTGGGCAGAGCCGTTACCGAACTGAAAGCCGGAAAAATCGATTTTAAGGTGGAGAAGGCCGGCATTGTTCATGTTCCCATGGGCAAGGTTTCGTTCGGCCTCGAAAAATTGCTGGAGAATATTGCCGCCTTCATGGATACGATTTTGAGGTTGAAACCGCCCGCGAGCAAAGGATCCTATGTTCGCGGAATTGCCATCTCAGCGACCATGGGTCCTGGAATCAAGATTGATCCCTCATACGTGAAAGATCTTCTGGCCGGGAAATAAATGGGGCGGTCTGGAAGAAACGTGGCTGGAAGCATGGTCCGTTAATAGGGCCTTTAACCGCCTTTTTTCATAAATTCTTTTGTTGGAAAACACGGCGTGACGTACCCCGTGTATTGGAAACCGCGGAAAAATGTGTGGTCAAAGACAGTAGGTGCCCAAATGACCGGCGGGAAAGAATGTTTTCAAAGTGCACAAGGTGGCCTTTGAAAAGGATCTCACAGGGTCATCGGCTTAAATGGAAAGCCTACCGAGACCGAACGAAGTTCTCGTATCTTTCGTACCTCTGCCTTTGACAAGTTCAACGTCGAATGGAGAGGAGGTGAAGATGGATCGGCAAGAGAAAGAGAAATTCGTGGCCGATTTTCATGACCGGCTTCTAAAGGCCCAAGGCGCGTTTCTTGTGGACTACAAGGGTCTCAATGTTGACGCCATGAATTGGTTGCGAGGTGAACTCAGAAAGACCGATGCGGAGTTTCAGGTGGTGAAAAACAGGCTGCTGAAGCTGGCCTGTGAGGATACCGACACCGTTGCGATCACCCAACAGATGGAGGGGCCGTCTGCGGTTGCTTTGGCTCATGGCGACGTGGTGGCGCCGGCAAAAACGTTGGTAGGTTTTGCCAAGGATAATAAGTCCTTAAAAATCAAGGGCGGGCAGATATCGGGCAAGCTCATGGATTTTGAGGCCATCAAGAGGCTGGCGGAGCTTCCGAGCAGAGAAGTACTTTTAGCCAAAGCGTTGTGCGGAATGCAGGAAGTCCCCGCGTCACTCGTCAGGGTACTGAACGGTATTGTTGCTCGGCTTTTGTATGCGCTGAAGGCGATTGAGCAGGAAAAGGGCGAGCCCGCTTAAAGATAATTTGCGAGGCAATGGAGGTCGAAGGATACTTATGGCAGGGAATATCAGCAAAGAAGATGTTGTCGAATACATTTCCAACATGACGGTTTTGGAGCTCTCTGAGTTTGTCAAGGAGCTCGAGGAGAAGTTCGGGGTTAGCGCAGCCGCTCCTGTGGCTATGGCGGCAGCGGCGCCTGCAGGCGAAGCGGCGGAAGAGGCTGCGGAAAAAACCGAGTTCGACGTGGTTCTTTCCAGCGTCGGCGACAAGAAAATCCAGGTCATCAAGGTGGTGCGCGCCATCACGGGTCTGGGCCTCAAGGAAGCCAAAGCATTGGTCGATGGCGTTCCGAGCCCTGTCAAGGAAGGCGTTCCCAAGGATGAGGCGGAAGACATCAAGGGTCAACTCGAAGAGGCGGGAGCAAGTGTCGAGATCAAGTAGTGGTGTTTCGAGGTCCGCCTCGGGCGCTGTGCGGCTTTCGTCGTTGCGAAGAGTTGCCTACTATGCCTATCAACTTCGAAGAAGAAGCAGGGCTATGGGTGGCTGGAGCGAGCCAAGGTCCGGCCGCCTTTGCCCGGATTTCTGATCCTCTCCCGACATCGGAAGAATTTCTTGAAAAGCAACCCTTACCATATCTGTAAGAAGATGCTGCTCCTGATTCACCTTTTGGGAATGTAAATCCTGGCTGTCCGATGCGGCCGAATGAACGAGAGAGTCTTATCCGATGGGTCTTGAGGACCATGAATTGGTGCCCGTCCACGAATTCGGGAGGGGCACAAGGAGTTTTCAATTCATAAATGAGTCCGCCTAGGGCGGACATGACCAACCCTGCAGATTTATCCGGCTCTGGAGGATCGACGCAGGTATTGGGGCACCGGGGACCCGCCCGCAGGGTTGGGGACTGAGCACCTTTTAAGGTGCGAAGAAAAAAGACCATTTATGGATGGAGACGATTCAAGGAGGTGCCATGGCAGGACAGAATGGTGCTGGCAAGCGATTGAGAAGAAATTTCGGGAAAATCGATAAGATCGTCGAAATCCCGAATTTGATTGACATGCAAAAGCGGTCCTACGAGCGTTTTCTTCAGAAAGATGTGCCTCCTGAAGAACGGGAAGAAATCGGGCTTCAGGGTGCTTTTAAGGGCGTCTTTCCCATCCACGATTTCGCGGGGACGGCGTCCTTGGAATTTGTCAAGTACGGCTTTGATGAGGTGCAATACGACGAGGAGGACTGTCTCAATAAAGGGATGAACTATGAGGCTCCTCTCAAATTGACCGTACGGCTCGTCGTGTTTGACACGGATGCTGCCGACGGCGCGAAGAGCATCCGCGACATCAAGGAACAGGACATCTATTTTGGAACCCTCCCGATGATGACGGATCGGGGCACATTTATCGTCAATGGGACGGAACGGGTGATCGTAAGTCAGCTGCACCGGTCTCCAGGGGTCTTTTTCGACCATGATAAGGGCAAGACGCATTCGAGCGGGAAGCTTCTCTACTCGGCGCGGATCATCCCTTTGAGGGGGTCGTGGCTTGATTTTGAATTCGATCCCAAGGACCTTCTGCACGTACGCATCGACAGAAGAAGGAAGTTCCCGGTCACGATTTTGCTGAAGGCGTTGGGGTTTACCGGCAAGGAGATTCTTCACCATTTCTATGACGTAGAGAGGATCGGAATCGGCAAAGACGAGTGCTGGCGGGAAGCCAAGCTCGAAAATCTCTATCAGAAGAGGGTTGCAGAGGACATCGTTGATCCGAAAACAGGAGAGATGCTGGCAAAAAAGGGAGACAAGCACACAAAGCGCTTGCACAGACTTCTTGAATCGGCGGGCATGGAACGCATCCCTGTTCCTCAGGAGGAGATGGAAGGCCGGGTACTGGCTGATGATTTGGTCGACCCGGAGACCGGGGAGATCCTTGTGGAGGGAAATCAGCCCCTCGACATGGAAGGCATTGAAAAAATACGGGCACGGGGTATCAAGGAGGTTGAATGCCTTGTCCTGGATGCCCCCGGCGTAAGTACAAGTATAAGGGATACCATGCTGCAGGATAAAATCCAGAAGCCCGAGGAGGGCATCCTGGATATCTACCGCAAAATGAGACCCAGCAGCCCGCCGACCCTTGAGGTGGCAAAGAACTTTTTTGAAAATCTCTTCTTCAGCATCAATACCTATGACCTGTCAAAAGTGGGTCGTCTCAAGCTGAACTATCGTCTCGGCCTGGATGTCCCTCTGGATCTGAGGACCCTGAGGAGAGAGGACATTATGGCCACCGTGTCGGAGCTGATCAGGTTGAAGAATGCCGAGGCGATGGTGGACGATATCGATAACCTGGGAAACCGGCGTGTCAGAGCCGTCGGCGAACTGCTTGAAAATCAGTACAGGATCGGATTGGTGAGGATGGAAAGGGCCATCAAAGAAAGGATGAGCCTGCAAGAGGTTGAAACCCTGATGCCTCATGATCTCATAAACAGCAAGCCGGTTTCCGCTGTGGTGAAGGAGTTTTTCGGAACCAGCCAGCTCTCTCAGTTCATGGATCAGACCAACCCACTGTCTGAAGTGACACATAAGAGGAGGCTGAGTGCACTGGGCCCCGGTGGCCTTACCCGGGAACGCGCGGGATTTGAGGTGCGCGATGTGCATCCCACGCATTACGGGAGGATCTGCCCTATTGAGACGCCGGAGGGTCCGAACATCGGTCTGATTGTATCGTTGAGCACTTATGCAAGAGTGAACGACTTCGGCTTTATTGAGACCCCCTACCGAGAGGTGGAGGATGGACTTGCAACGAGGCGAATTCAGTATCTTTCAGCACTTGATGAGAAGGAATTCCCCATCGCACAGGCAAATGCCCCTCTCGACGATGAGGACCGTTTTGTCAATGACGAGGCGGCGGTAAGGATTGCGGGGGAAGCTGCCAAGGCCCCCATCGAGGGCGTCAAGTATATGGATGTATCTCCTGATCAGCTTGTAAGCGTTTCGGCTTCGCTCATCCCGTTTCTGGAACATGACGACGCCAATCGTGCACTGATGGGGTCGAACATGCAGAGGCAGGCTGTGCCGCTTCTGAAAGCGAAGGCTCCCCTGGTCGGGACCGGAATTGAGGGGGTGGTCGCCAGGGACTCCGGTGTATCCGTGATTGCAAGGCGGGAAGGGCTGGTCGAGGATGTGGACGCCTCCCGCATTGTGATTCGATCCGGCGAGCAGGCGGAGGATGAAACGCCCGAGGTCGAGATTTACAAACTCATCAAGTACAAGCGTTCTAATCAGAACAGCTGCTATACACAAAAACCCATTGTAGAAATAGGAGAGCATGTGGAAAAAGGCCAGATTATTGCTGATGGGCCCGCTTCCGAACTTGGCGAACTCGCGCTTGGCCAGAATGTGATGGTGGCTTTCATGTCCTGGGGCGGATACAATTTCGAAGATTCCATATTGATCAGTGAGCGGGTGGTGAAAGAAGACATTTATACATCCCTTCACATCGAAGAGTTCGAGCTTGTATCCAGGGACACGAAACTGGGCAAAGAGGAGATTACACGGGACATCCCAAATGTCGGCGAGGAGGCTCTCAAGAACCTCGATGAGAGTGGAATTATCAAGATTGGTGCCGAAGTGAAGGCGGGCGACATCCTGATCGGAAAGATCACGCCGAAGGGAGAGACTCAACTTTCCCCCGAGGAGAAATTGCTAAGGGCCATTTTCGGTGACAAGGCGGGCGACGTCAAGGATACCTCCCTGAGAGTTCCGCCCGGCGTACAGGGGATTGTGATCGATGCAAAGGTCTTTTCTCGAAGAGGTGTAGAAAAAGACTCCCGCAGCCTTGCGATTGAGGAAGCAGAAAGAAGGCGTCTGGAAAAGGACCGAAGCGACGAGGTGGAGGTCATTGCCGGAAGCGCCAGGGAAAGGCTGAAGAGTTTTCTCTCGGGAAAGAAGCTGAAGACCAATTTGCACCACAAGGCCACCGGAGATGTTTTGATTCGAGCCAACAAGGCGATAAAGGAAGAGGATGTCCGGCAATTGCCGGTCGAAGCCTGGTTGGGTGCGGATCTCAAAGCGGATATGGATGAGATTGAAAAGGTTGAGTCGATCATTGAAGCTTGCATGAAAAAGGTCTCCCGCATAGAAAAGGTCTTCGAGGACAAGATTGAACGGTTGAGCCTTGGGGATGAGCTTCCTCCCGGAGTCATCAAGATGGTCAAGGTTTACGTTGCCGTGAAGCGAAAGCTTTCCGTGGGCGATAAGATGGCGGGTCGACACGGAAACAAGGGTGTACTTTCACGAATCCTTCCAGTGGAAGATATGCCGTTTTTCGAGGACGGAACCGCTGTGGATATCATCCTCAACCCTCTGGGGGTTCCCTCGAGGATGAATGTAGGGCAGGTGCTGGAGACCCATCTGGGATGGGCATCCAGGGAGCTCGGACGCCAGGTTGGGGAAATGCTGGAAAAGCTCAAGGACGCCAAGGCGCTGCGGAAGAAACTCAAGAGTCTGTTCCCGAATAAGGAGCACCAGGATTTCCTGGACTCGGCTTCGGATGACGAGCTGCTCAAACGGGCAAGAATCCTGCAAGAGGGCGTGCCAATGGCTTCCCCAGTATTTGACGGTGTGGAGGAGGATGAAATTCAGAGATGCTTCCAAGAGTCCGGATTGCCGAACACCGGACAGGCGACCTTGTACGATGGCCGGACAGGAGAGCCTTTTGACCAGAAAGTCACGGTGGGGATCATGTACATGATGAAGCTACATCATCTTGTGGACGACAAGCTTCATGCCCGCTCTATAGGTCCGTACTCTCTTGTAACCCAACAACCCCTCGGCGGAAAAGCACAATTCGGAGGGCAAAGATTGGGAGAAATGGAAGTGTGGGCCATGGAGGCGTACGGCGCGGCTTACACGTTGCAGGAATTCTTGACCGTCAAGTCGGACGATGTGGCTGGCCGGACCCGTATGTACGAGAGAATCGTGAAAGGGAACAACGTGCTGGAGGCCGGTTTGCCCGAATCGTTTAAAGTGCTCATGAAAGAACTTCAAAGCCTGGGATTGGACGTCCAGTTGTTTGAAGAGAGTGAGGTTTAGTTGGTGCCCATCCATGAAATCAGGTGAGGCACAAGGAGTTTCAGGCCGGTTTTTGCTGCATTGCTGACGTGGAAAAACCGCCGAACGCATCGAATTGCAGAAGGAGATAAGCGGTGGAAGAACTCTACAGTTTCTTTACGAAACCGAAAGATCCATCGAGTTTTAATGCGGTGAGGATTTCGCTGGCCTCCCCGGAAAAGATACGGGAATGGTCTCATGGGGAGGTAAAAAAACCCGAGACGATTAACTACAGAACCTTCAAGCCGGAAAGGGACGGACTGTTTTGTTCCAAAATTTTCGGCCCCACCAAGGACTACGAATGCAACTGCGGGAAGTACAAGCGCATGAAGCATCGGGGGATCGTTTGCGAAAAGTGTGGGGTGGAGGTTATTCAGTCCAAGGTCCGCCGCGAGCGCATGGGACATATTGAACTCGCCTCACCGGTAGCTCATATCTGGTTTTTGAAGTGTCTCCCTTCCAAGGTGGGGAACCTGCTGGATTTGACACTGAAGGATCTGGAGA
>CAYVUX010000124.1:0-8587 GCA_964455075.1 uncultured Desulfobacteraceae bacterium
GGGAAAACCCGACTCCAGGCGCATTTGTAAAGGATGTATATAACCTTGAACGAGGACTCCTTGTCAAGACCAAATATGTGAAAAATCGTTCAATTTGCCCGCAAGGACCCCACGGTCTTCCCTCCGCCTTCGGGATCGCTGCGGTCCTCCCATTCAGGACGACATGCGGATCTTCTGCGATCGGAAGGATACAGATTCCTTGACAAAAATTCATAGATTATATTAAGTTAGCCAAGTATCCATTCAACCATGTGAAACATATACATAATAGATGGACTTGCAAACAGTTTTCATTGCTTTTCTGCGCAACACCGGGGCGGGCTGGGCGTACATACTCACAGGAGTAGAAAGCGACAATTCAGGTTTTTCAGACGTCATTGCGCCTAAGGAGGACCCTCATGCCAGTTTATAAGTGGGTGGCACAGACCAAGCGAGGCAGAACGATCAAGGGAGAGCTGGAAGCGGCGAATCAGAAGATCGCCGAATTTCAATTGAAGCGAAGAAACCTCCGGGTCAAAAAAATAAAGCCCAAGCCCAAAGATCTTTTCGAGAACGTTGCCTTTCTGCAGCCGAAAGTAAAGGGAAGAGACCTCGTCGTTTTCACGAGACAGCTATCCACGATGATAGACGCCGGACTCCCTCTGGTCCAAGGCCTCACCATTCTCTCTGAACAGACCGAGAATCCCACCCTTCGAAAAGTCCTCAAGCAGGTCACCAAAGACGTTGAGGGAGGGGCCACCCTGGCGGACGCCCTCGAGAAGCACCCAAAGATTTTTGACGACCTGTTCGTCAATCTGGTGGGCGCCGGCGAAGTGGGCGGCGTCTTGGACACCGTGCTCCAGCGTCTTGCCGTGCATACGGAAAAGTCCGAAAAGCTCAAGTCCAAAATTCGGGGCGCAATGACGTATCCGGCCGTCATTGTGGCGATTGCCATACTCGTCATGGCCGTCATTCTCATCTTCGTCATTCCGGTTTTTCAGGAGATGTTTTCCAGTTTTGGGCAGGCATTGCCGGCGACGACACAGCTCGTTGTCGACCTGAGCGGATTTGTCAAAGGCAACATTCATTGGGTTATCCTGGGGGCCATTCTTCTGGTGTTTCTCGTCAGAAGGATCCGGGCGACGAAGAAGGGAAGAAAAGCAACCGATGCCTTGATGCTCAAGTTGCCCGTTTTTGGAGATCTGCTCAAAAAGACCGCAGTGGCAAGGTTCACGAGGACCCTCGGAACCATGGTCAACAGCGGTGTTCCTATCCTGGACGGCCTGGAAATCGTTGCGAAGACCTCCGGCAATGTGGTTTTGGAGGAAGTCATTATGGAGGTCAGAGCCAGCATCGCGGAAGGCCAAACCATCGCGGAACCCCTGTCCGAAAGCGATGTGTTTCCTGCTATGGTAGTTCAAATGATCTCCGTGGGCGAGGCCACCGGGGCCCTCGACACCATGCTGGGCAAGATCGCGGACTTCTACGAAGACGAAGTTGATGCGGCGGTCGAAGCCCTCACCTCCATGCTCGAGCCCCTGCTCATGCTGTTCCTCGGCGGCACTATCGGAGGGCTCGTGGTAGCAATGTATTTGCCCATTTTCCAGATGGCCGGCGCGATTCAGTAGTCAAGGTCCAGATGGCGAATTCGAACAGAAACAGGGGTCGCTCGGAACTCCGGGGCCGCCTTGAAGCCCTTATGCTGCTAAGGGTGATCTTCGTCTCGCTTCTGCTCGGCATCTCCATCGTCATCCAAATCAACAAAACCCAGACATATTTCGGTCATATTCAGACGTCTCACTACGTCTTGATTTCATTCATCTACTTTCTGACCTTCATATATATCGTCCTTCTCAAGAAATTAAAAAACCTGGTTTGGATCTCGTACTTCCAACTTCTGGTGGACACCCTTCTGGCTACGGCCATCATCTACTCCACAGGCGGCTTTGAGAGCATTTTCATTTTTCTCTACATCCTGACCATTATCAACGCCAGCATCATTCTATATCGCAGAGGCGGTATGGTCATAGCCACAAGCAGCAGCATCCTTTATGGCTTACTGGTCATGCTGCAGTCCGAGGATCTCATCTTTCCTTTGGGAAGTCGGGGCTACTATGGGGAGACCTTCACCGGCTTCAATGTGTATTTCCTTATCCTGGTCAATATCACCGCCTTCTATCTGGTCGCCTTCTTGAGCAGCTATCTGTCGGAACAGGCAAAAAAAAGCAGGGTCGCCCTCAAGGCGAAGCAGATCGACATCTACAAACTGGAAATCCTCAACGAAAGCATTATCAAAAGCATCAACTCCGGCCTCATTGCCCTGGACGGCATGAACCGCGTAGTTCTGTCCAATCCGGCGGCTGAAGAGATATTCGGTTTTAAGGCCCCCGAGATTTCCGGAAGGGAAGCCGAGGATGTGCTCCCATTCCTCAAGCAGGCTTTTCCTGGAGGACCGCCGACCCCCCCGAAGCGCTCGGATAAGAGCCCTGCGTTCGTCGACTTCCCCTATCTGAAACCGGGCGGAGAAAACATCCACCTGCGTCTTTCGGTGTCCCCTTTGCACCTCCCCCGAGGCGGGCAGGAAGGCTCCATCCTGATTTTTCAGGACATGACCGCCATCAAACAGATTGAGGAGCAGATGAAACGCGTGGAAGGTCTCGCCCTGACCGGCGAACTGGCCGCAGGGATCGCACATGAAATCCGCAATCCCATGGCAGCCATCAGCGGATCCATCCAGATGCTTAAATCCCGGCTCGGGGAAAAGGACGTCAACTCCCAGCTGATGAACATCATATCCCGGGAAATCAGCAGGCTGAATAACCTGGTAAACGATTTCTTGACTTTCGCGAGGCCCAAGAAGCCGAATTTGAAAAAAATCGACCTGAATCGACTGATACTGGACTCGCTCGAGCTTTTCAAGAACAGCAGCCATTGGAGCAAGGAGGCGAAAATCCGAAAGGACCTCTCCTCTCAGGCCGACATTGTCTCTGACGCGGAGCAGATCAGGCAGGTTCTGTGGAACGTCTTTCTTAACGCCAGCGAAGCCATGCCGAAAGAAGGCGTGCTTTACATCAAGACGGAGTGGATTAATTCCAAGACTTCACGGGAAGAGGCCGCCAGGATGAAAATCATCGTCCGCGATACGGGCAACGGCTTCAGCAAGGAGGATCTGTCCAAGCTTTTCGTTCCCTTTTATACCACAAAGGCCGGAGGCACGGGCCTGGGGCTGGCCACAGTAAAGAGAATCGTGGAAGGACTTCAAGGGGAGGTCTCCGGCAGGAATCATCCCGACGGAGGCGCCCAAATTGAGATTATCCTTCCGGCATCCCCTTCCGAAGACCTGGTTTCCCATCTGAACGAATCGTCCCCGAGTGCCAAGCCCCTTTCCCCTGTCTCCGGGATCATGTAACTTTACCCATATGTTGGGAGAGAGCTCTCTCAGGTTTCCCTTGCAGGGGGATCGAATCCCTGGTTAAATAAAAAAGATTGGCTTTTCGCAGGGCGGGTACTGAAAACCCTTCAGGACAATCCAAATCGGGATCGCTATCGAAATCGAAAAGATAGCGTGTGCCTTCACCGGATACGGAAGTTCTGAGGCCGACTTCGATCCCGATAGCGATTTCGATCACGATGAAAGAGACTGTGCCGCAGTTCGTCATCCCGGCCAAGTCCCGTGAAACGGGACGCGAGCCGGGATCCATAAGTTCACGATAAGCTGCCGTTTTCCTGGATTCCGGATCTCTCTTTGCTTCGCTTCGTTCGTCCGGAATGACGTTTTTCGAATTGCGCCACAGTCTCGAAACCGGGGACCCGCCCGAAGGGTGGGGCCTGAGCATGCGTTAGCGTGCGAAGAAAGGACGGCGCTTTGCAAAACCCTTGCATCCGAAAAGTACGACTTTTCCGATATCCGTTTACCGGTCTATAAGGATCAATAACCATGTCTCTGATCGATGAACCCTGGAGTCTGAATCTCGCTCATCCCAGCCGTTACCTCGGAAACGAGGTCAACTCCGTGAGAAAAGACCCCGGTTCCACAGAACTGTGGATGGCTCTCGCCTTTCCCGACCTCTACGAGGTCGGGATGTCTCATCTGGGGCTGAAAATTCTCTACCATTTGCTGAACCGCCTGCCCTGGCTGGCGGCGGAACGGGTCTTCTCGCCCGACATCGACCTGGAAAAGGAGCTGCGGCTGCGTGGGCTTCCCCTCTCAACCCTCGAGACCCACCGGCCGCTTTGTCTTTGCGACATCGTGGGCTTCAGCATCCAGCACGAACTCTGCTATACAAACGTTCTGACTATGCTCAACCTCTCAGGAATTCCGCTCCTTGCCGAGAAACGGCAAGAATCCCATCCTCTGATCATTGCAGGAGGCCCCGCCTCTCTGAACCCGGAACCCGGCGCCGAGATCTTCGATGCCATTGTAATCGGAGACGGAGAAGAGACGGCTCTTGAGCTTTGCCGCGTTGTCCGAGACGCAAAAAAAAAGGCTGACGGTTGGAGAGGCGAAGCCCTTGCCAGACTTCGCAGGATCCGCGGGGTATATGTGCCCTCTTTCTTTGAGCCTCAATATCATTCGGACGGAACTCTCAGGCAGATCACGCCTTTAAAGGAAGGCTATGAATTTGTACAAAGGGCCATTGTCCCGGACATCGGCAGATATCCCTATCCCGAGCAACAAATCGTCCCCTACACCGAACTGATCCATGATCGGCTCTCCATAGAAATCACCCGCGGTTGCACACGCGGATGCCGATTCTGTCAGGCCGGAATGATATACCGCCCGGTCAGGGAACGCGGTCTTTCTTCGATTCTCGATACGGCCGATCGGGCGCTGAAGGCCACGGGCTATGAGGATCTATCCCTCCTTTCCCTGAGTTCGGGAGACCACAGTTCGATTGAACCGCTGCTCAAGTCCCTCATGGATCGCCAGTTCAGGAAAAGGATATCGATCAGCCTGCCCTCCCTCCGCGCGGACAGCTTGACACCAACTCTCGTTGCCCAAATCCGGCGCGTGAGGAAAACCGGTTTCACCCTGGCTCCCGAAGCCGGAAGCGAACGGCTCAGGCGGGTCATCAATAAGGGTTTGAGTCACCGCGCCATCATCGAAACTTCCAAGGCTGTTTACGCCGCCGGCTGGAATTTGATCAAGCTCTACTTCATGATCGGGCTCCCCGGTGAAGAGGAGCACGATCTCTCGGCGATTGTGGATCTGGCCAAGCAAATTGTGGCCCTCTCAGGAAAGAAGGGCAAACGCCCCCGGCTCAACGTGAGCGTTTCCACCTTCGTGCCGAAGGCACACACCCCCTTCATGTGGTCGCCTCAGATTTCGCTCCGGGAGAGCCGCCGCAGGATTTCGCAGATCCGCAGAGGGCTCGAAGGCCAACCTGTCCGAGTCAAATGGAACCAGCCGGAGATGAGCCGGCTGGAGGGAATTTTCTCCAGGGGCGACAGACGGTTGACCCCGGCGCTGATCGAAGCCTGGAAACTCGGTGCGCGGTTCGATGCCTGGAGCGATCACTTTAAGGAGGAGGCATGGGAGAAAGCCTTCCAACGAACCGGAACCGACCCCGATTTCTATTTGGCGAGGGCAAGAGAATCAAACGAAATCCTTCCCTGGAGCCATATCCGTACCGGCGTCAAGGATTCCTTCCTTCGAAGAGAGTGGGAGAAAGCCCGAGACGAAGAGGCCACTGCTGACTGCAGGGAAAAATGCCATGAGTGCGGGGTGTGTGATCACCGGGAGATCGATCCTGTCCTGTTCAAAGGGGCCCCGCTGGGGGAGATGCCAGAGGTTTTAAGGGGCGATCCGGAATATCCCCGGGACAGGACATACCGTCTGTTTTTTCAGAAGGTGGGGCCTGCAAGGGTGCTGAGTCACCTGGAACTGAGCCGCGTCTTTGTGCGGGCATTCAGGAGAGAGGACTTGCCTCTTGTCTACTCGAAGGGGTATCACCCACTTCCCAAGGTCTCGTTCGCTTGCGCTCTGCCCGTGGGCACCGAAAGTACAAGCGAAATCCTGGACCTGACGCTTGCCCAAGAGCAGGATGCGGCCCGGTTGAAAGAGCGTCTCAACGCCCAGTTGCCACATGGGATAAGAGTTCTCCGTATACAGGGCCTGTCCTCCGGCTCCCGAAAGGCCAAACTCAAAAAGAGCCGGTACACGGTGTTTCTCAACGGGGTGAATCTCAAGAAGGAAGACCTGGAAGATTTTCTCGCATCGAGCGAGTTTCCCATCGGCAAATCCCATCGGAGAGGCCCGCGCGTCGTGGATGCCCGCTCCCTGGTGGAAACCATGCACCTTCTCCGGCCGAATCGCGTCACGCTCACTGTTCGACACGGAAACGGCCCTCAGTTAAAACCTGCCGAAATCGTGAAAGGAGTTTTCCACCTCGAAGACGCGCAATTGGAAGGAATAAGGATTCTGAAAGCGGGACAGGTCCTGTGCTAAGCCGGTCTGAATTGGAAGCTCACAAGTGCCCGAAAAGCGTTTCCGGACGGGCCCTAAGGAGGTCGTCTTAAGTGGCCAACGAACTTATCATCAACAGCCGCCCTCACGAGACCAGGGTGGCTCTTGTGGAAAACGGGCTGGTGGTCGAACTTCACATTGAGCGCCGGACCGGCCAGGAGTACATGGGAAACATCTACAGGGGAAAAGTCGTTCGGGTCTTGCCCGGCATGCAAGCGGCTTTCGTGGATATCGGGCTGGATCGGACCGCGTTTCTCTATGTATCAGAGGTCCACAAGGACACGCTGAACATGGAAACCTTGATGACGGAAGCATATGCCCGGGAGCAGGACGGCGAAACCACGGCTCCGCTCGGGGACAAGGCCCCCTTCACCCCGCTCGATGAGATCTCGTTTCAGATCGAGGACCTTCTCCACGAGGGTCAGACAATCATGGTCCAGGTGGCCAAGGAGCCATTTGGCAACAAGGGGGCGAGGCTTACCTGCCTTGTCTCCATCCCGGGGAGACATCTTGTGCTCATGCCCATGGTGGATCACATCGGGATCTCCCGTAAAATTGACAATAAGGAGGAACGTGAAAGACTTAGGAAAATTATGGAAGAAATCCGGCCGCCTGAAGGAGGTTTCATCGTAAGGACTGTCAGCGAAGGGACCACCAGGGACAAGCTCGAGTCGGAGATGGCTTTCCTTCTCAAGCTCTGGAGCAACATCCGCTCCAAAATGGACAGGGGATCCAATCCGGCGCTTCTTTATAAGGATCTGTCCATTTCTTTGAGGGCCGTTCGCGATCTGTTCACCAACGAAGTTGACCGTCTTACGATTGATTCCAAGGAAGAATACAAGAGCATTTTGGAATTTATCGACACTTTCGCGCCACGACTGAAATACTCGGTAGAGCTCTATGAGGAAAATGAGCCCATTTTCGATGCTTTCGGCATTGAGATGGAAATCTCAAGGGCTATGGGGAACAAAATCTGGCTTAAATCGGGGGGCTATATCGTAATTGAACAGACAGAGGCCCTCACCGCCGTCGACGTAAACACCGGGAGCTACGTCGGGAAAAGAAATCTGGAAGAGACCATCCTGAAGACAAACCTGGAAGCCGTGAAGGAAATCGCTTACCAGCTGCGATTCAGGAACATTGGCGGGCTCATTGTGATCGATTTTATCGACATGGAGAAGAAATCCAACAGAGAGCGGGTGTTCCTCTCCCTGAAAGAATCTCTGAGCAGAGACAAGGCAAAGACGAACATTCTTCAGTTATCCGGCCTCGGACTCATCGAGATGACCAGGAAACGAGCCCGCGCCAACCTCAATCGGCTCTTGACCGAGCCGTGTTTTTACTGCGAGGGCAAGGGAGTCCTGAAATCCAAGAGAACCATCTGCTACGAGATATTCAGGGACCTGGAAAGGGAGGGTATGGATCTTGAAAACGAAGGCCGTGTTTACGTGATGGTAAATCCCGATATAGACAGCGTACTCAGGGAAGAGGAACAGGACTCCATCATCGAACTGGAGAAGAGGATAAAACGCCGCATTGTCATTGTGGCCAAGGAGGAATTTCACCTGGAGCAGTACGAAATCACGGTGTAAGCAGAGACCGGCGCCGGGTTTCCCGGGGAAAGGGAGGGCGTCTAACCCTCTCTTCTTCTTGCCCGCTTGAACTGCGACAGGCCGTTTTCAATTTCCTCATTGGTGAAGGTCCTGCCGCACTCGGTGCATTGGTAAATCTCATCGACCACCCGGTCGTATATCAGCTCCTCGGAAAAATTGACTTTGTGAAATCGAAGCGAAAAATTGTAAATGAGTTTGAAGTTCCTGTTCTTGCATTTGTCGCACAGGAAATAGTCCTGGAAAAGCTCCATCTCTGGTTCCTCCTGGAGAACCGAGACCCTTGAAAAATGCCCGGTTTTCTTCGCGCCCTGAGGTGACCCAGTACCACCCTTCGGGCGGGTCCCTGGTGTCTCAATCCCCCGGCACTTTTCGAGGGTCTTTCATGTGCCGCTGATTGTTTTGATCCGCAACGTTTTCCCGGGCCGATAACTCGGAACTCGTGAATCGAAGAGAGAAGATATCAAGTCGTTGTTGTGGAGCCACCGTGCGGAGTCGAACCGCAGACATCCTCATTACGAGTGAGGTGCTC
>CAYVUX010000125.1:0-2359 GCA_964455075.1 uncultured Desulfobacteraceae bacterium
ATCCAGAAAAAATTACTCCGTCATTCCGGCGTAGGCCGGAATCCAGAAGGCGCACTCCGTCATTCCGGCGTAGGCCGGAATCCAGAAAAAGATGGTTTGTGGATAGGCGGCCTGCTGCATACATCTTGGCGAGCAAGAGAAAGAACGGCGGGTTTGACCGCGAGCATTCCGCTTTTGGGGGCGAGGGAACCGGGGCGCCCGTCCGAAGGGGGAGGCCTGAGGTGCCGAGAAAGGCAACGTTCTTGAAAAATCGGAGGGCATCCCGATGGGAGTAAATTCCGACTTCCTGGCCCCCTGCGGACTCTATTGCGGGGTATGCGGGATCTACTACGCAACGAGGGATGACAACAGAAAATTCAGGGAGAGACTCCTTCCCGTATACAAGGGACGTATGCCGGGAAGCGAGGACCTCAAGGACGAGGACATCCGCTGCGAGGGGTGCCTTTCAGAAAGACCTTTTCTCTACTGCCGTGATTGCGACATCAAAAAATGTGCCACGGGCAAGGGCATTGAAGGCTGCCACCAGTGTCGGGAGTTTCCCTGTTCCCTGATTGAAGAATTCCCTATTCAAGTCGGCAAGACGGTCATCTTGAGGGCTGTTCCTGCAAGGCGGCGTCTCGGAACCGAAAGATGGATTCAGGAGGAAGAGGCCCGTTATGTCTGCCCTCAATGCGGTCACAAGCTCTTCAGGGGAGCCAGGCGGTGCAACCAATGCAAGACCCCGGTCAGTCTGGACGGTTAGGAGGTTCTAATCCGACAGGCTTCTGGGCGGTTTTCGGCCGCCCGGACGGACGCTTTTCCTAAAGCCCCCCATTCTCTTGCGCACCTCGGGCTCAAAGCCCCGATCCGAAGGACGATAGAAAACCCGCTCCTTCAAACGGTCAGGCAGGTACTCCTGCCTGACCCTCGCCCCGCGGAAGTCGTGAGGATAACGGTAGCCTCGACCGTACCCCATTCTCTTCATGAGGGCGGTGGGTGCATTCCTGATATGATAGGGCACGGAAAGCGCTCCTGACCGCTCGATTTCCTGTTTGACACTCTTCTCGGCCAAATACAAGGCGTTGCTCTTGGGAGCTGCGGCCAGATAAACGACCGCCTCCATCAGGGCCAATTCCGCTTCGGGCGGACCCACTTTCTGCCAGGCGTCAAAGGCCGCAAGAGCAACAGATAGGGCCCGAGGCTCCGCCAGACCCACGTCCTCCGTGGCAAACCGAATCATCCTCCTTGCAATGAACAGGGGGTCTTCACCGGCCTCGAGCATCCGGTAGAGCCAGTATATGCCGGCCTGCACGTCGCCTCCCCGGAGACTTTTGTGGAACGCTGAAATGAGATTGTAGTGCTCTTCCCCATCCTTGTCATAGGGGAGAGGCTTCTTGGTCAATGAGGCCTCGACGGCTTTAAGATCCACCCGCTTTCCAAATTCCGCCGGCCGATCCAATACGTGATACACGGCGGCTTGCAGGTTGTTTAGCGCAACCCTTGCGTCTCCTTCGGCAATCTCTGCGAGAAAGTCCAGGGCTTCTTCGTCCGCCTCAATGTGCAGATTTCCCAGGCCCCGCTCCTTGTCCAGGACGGCTTTCTTGAGGATACCCGAGATCTCCTCTTTGCCGAGAGATCGCAGGACCACGACCCTGCTTCTCGACAACAGAGGCGGAATCACTTCAAAAGATGGATTCTGAGTGGTGGCCCCGATCAGGACGATGAGACCGCTTTCCACATGAGGCAAAAAGGCATCCTGCTGTGCCTTGTTGAATCTATGGATCTCATCCACGAACAGGACGGAAGACCGGCCCGAGGACTCTTTGAACGCTTTCGCGCGGTGGACGATCTCCCGGATTTCCTTTACCCCGGAGGTTACCGCGGAGAATTCGTAAAAGGGCAACTCACAGTAGCTTTTTGCCAGTTTTGCAAGGGTTGTTTTTCCGGAACCCGGTGGTCCCCAGAAGATTATGGAAAAGATCCTGCCGCTTCGGAGGGCGGTCGGCAAGAACCCGTTCGGCCGGAGGATCTCCTCCTGACCCACCATTTCTTCCAGGCTCCTCGGCCTCATTCTTTCCGCAAGAGGAGTATCATCGGTGCTCATATCTCTTCCAGACCGGAGTTCCGTTCCGGCACAGTATCCGGGCGACTTGACGCAGGATACGATCCATATCGAGTGGTCGCTCGATAAACATGTCCGCGCCGGCTCCTTTTATGGCTTCTTCGGAAAACGGGTTCTCGGCCGCATTGATGACCGCAATGGGAACTCGCGGAGCCGCCCGCCTGATCGTTGGGAGCATCCTTACGGGATCGAAATCCGCTCCGTTAAGATCTACAGCGATGAGATCAAAAGACCGCTTTTTCAGGAGCTTGAGGCCTT
>CAYVUX010000125.1:2369-8575 GCA_964455075.1 uncultured Desulfobacteraceae bacterium
CGCTGGACGCCAAGGCTACTTTGGCGTCCTTGTGATGGAGCATCTTCACGAGAAGCTCGCCTTCGAGACCTCCTGCCGAGAAGATCAGCAGATGCGAACCCCGGATTCCTTTGCCTTGAGAGGCCGCCCCAATCTCTTGCACCGGTCTATTGAGCGGCATCCGAACGGTAAAGGTGGTCCCCTTTCCCGGTTCACTTGTGCACTCGATCTCCCCCCCATGGCGTCGGATATCGGCCCGGGCAAGGCTCAGGCCCAACCCATTCCTTTCCTCCCCCTTGGTGCTGAAAAAGGGGTCGAAGATGTCGGGCTTAATATCGTCGGGAATCCCCAAACCGTTGTCCTGGATAAAGATATGGGCATAACCCCCATGTTCTTCCGTGGTAATGTAAACCCGGCCTCCTTGACCGAGCGCTTCGAACGCGTTGTCAAAGAGGTTCACCAATGCTCGCCGAATCTCGGATTCATCCCCCGCGATAGACGATATCGCCCTGAGATAGATTTTTACCTCGATTCCTGAACCTTCGGCACCGGAGAGGTTTTCTTGCCGGGCCTTCGAGATCGCCAGCGCTTCTCTTACCACAGCCTTGAGATCGAGCGGTCCGGACTGGTCCGGAACATTGCCCTGTCCGGAAAGCCAAGCCAGACAGCGACAAATCTCTTCCCCCTCTTGCCGCAGCTTCTCCAAGGGGGAAATCCCTTCCTCCAAATTCATCCCCCCGCCCGCGTCTGCCTGTGCCAACCCGTCGAGGGTCGGGAGGAGGCGCCGAAAATGCCGATTCAGACCCGCCGCCATGCGTTCGAGAGCCTCTCGTTTCCGGGATTCCAAGGCACGCATTTCAGTCTGCCTCTTGCCCTCCGTACAGTTGATGTTCAAAAGAAATGCACGTCTTCCCTGGTGACGGACCTTTTCCATGCCCACTTCGCAACACAGCGAATCACCGCTCTTTGTCGTCACATACGTTTCATACTCATTCGGCACGCTCTTGCCAAACACCCCTCTCCGATAAATCTCCTCCACCCGCGGGACCGCCGCCGGGTCCACAAAGTCCAGGAAGTCCCGTTCCAGAACCTCCTCCTCGTTGTACCCCAAGGCCTTCAGAGCATTGTCGTTGATGAATCGAACGATCCCGTCCTGGACAAGTACGACCCCGCCCGGCATATGCCTCAACAGGTTCCGAGTTTCTTCCAGGCGCTTTTCCATACCGCGCAACGCTTTCTTCAGGGAGGCAACCCTCTCCCTGAGAAGTTGATTCTCCTCTTTGATCCTCGCAGCCCAGGTTTTCCGTTCAAGCCTCATATTTGACCCTGCTAAGTTGCCTCCACCTCCAAAACCCCCTTGATGATCTCGATGGCATACCGTATCATAGAGCCCAGACAGCTTACAACCGTGAACGCGGTTTCGAGGCCTTTGGACGTTACGGGCCCTGGCTCAAAGGCTCAGGAACTCGAGAATTGCCATCGGAGGGTGACGCCCGGATTGAAGAAAAGGGCAACCCTCTATAATGACTTGCGCCTCTGAGACTCCCCTGTACCTCCGGAGTCTCTATTTGAGACGGCGGTGCCGTGTTTTCCACACCCGCCGCCCATTCCCCCTAAATGAGGTTTCCGTGAGCAAAACAAACCCGTTTGCCCATCTTCATGTGCATTCCGAGTACAGCCTTCTGGACGGTGCAATCCGCATCAGCGATATGCTGAAGAAGGCTAAGAGCTTGGGGATGCCGGCCGTAGCCCTTACCGATCACGGCAACATGTTCGGGGCCGTTCATTTTTACCGGGATGCTTATCAGGCCGGGATCAAACCGATCATCGGCTGCGAGGTGTATGTCGCACCGGGAGATCGAAAGGACCGGACGCCTCCTTCCGACGGAAGCCCCAATGCCTACCACCTCGTCCTCCTGGTCACGAACGGAGAAGGGTACAAAAATCTCAGCAGGCTGGTGACATTGGGCCATCTGGAGGGCTTCTACTACCACCCCCGCGTAGACATGGACCTGCTCCGGGAACATAACCGCGGGCTGATCGCCCTATCGGCATGTCTCAAAGGAAACATTCCCTTCCTCATTAACCGGGGGCGCATTGAGGAAGCCAGGGAAAAGGCCAAGGAAATGGCCTCAATATTCGATGGGGAGCGTTTCTTCCTCGAGGTCCAAGCCAACCGGCTGGCCGAGCAAATCCCGGTCAACAACGCGCTGAAGGAGTTCTCACGGGAGTTGTCCCTTCCGCTTGTGGCCACAAACGACTGCCATTACCTGAACCGGGAAGATCACGAGGCCCATGATTTGCTCTTGTGTATCCAGACGGGCAAAACGGTCCATGATGAAAAGAGGCTGCGTTTCTCTGCAAACGAATTCTTCTTTAAGTCGCGATCCGAAATGGCTTCTGCACTGCCCGGCTTTGAGGAAGCCCTGGACAACACCGCGGCCGTAGCCGACCGATGCGATTACGAGATGGAGTTCGGACGCTACAAATACCCCGTCTTTCATATAGAAGGAAACCTGAGCTTGGATGAGACTCTGACCCGGGATGCCCACAAAGGCTTGAAAACCAGGCTGGAGGAAAAAAAGGCCGAGGGGCTTTCCATCAACCGGGAGACCATCCGGGAATACCGGGAAAGGCTCGATTTCGAACTACAGGTTATCCACAAAATGGGATTCTCGGGCTACTTTCTGATTGTTGCGGACTTCATCGAACATGCCAGAAGCAAGCAAATTCCCGTGGGGCCGGGCCGGGGCTCGGCGGCGGGTTCACTGGTGGCCTACTGCCTGAATATTACCAACATCGATCCCATAAAGCACGGACTTCTTTTTGAGAGATTCCTGAACCCCGACCGGATCAGCATGCCGGACATCGACATTGATTTCTGCATGGAGGGGAGAGACGAAGTGATCCGGTATGTTGGAGAAAAATACGGACTCGAGAATGTATCCCAGATTATCACCTTCGGAACCATGAAAGCCCGCGGCGTCATTCGAGACGTGGGACGAAGCCTGGACATCCCCTTGGGAGAGGTGGACCGTATTGCGAAGCTCGTGCCGGAGGGTCCCGGAGTGACCCTTGAGGCGGCCATTAAGGAAGAACCCGAACTGAAGCGTCTGGAAAAGGAAGACGGTCCTGCCAAAAAGCTTCTCCACATCTCCCGGGCGCTTGAAGGCCTTGCGCGGCATGCCTCGACCCATGCATGCGGGGTAGTAATCGCCGACAGGCCCCTGTTGGACTACCTGCCTCTCTTCAAAGGCCCCAGGGGGGAAATAATGACCCAGTTCCCGATGGATCGCATCGAGCAACTGGGCCTGATCAAATTCGACTTCCTCGGGCTGAAGACCTTGACGGTCATCAAACAGGCCCTCCATTTGATCAAGCGCACCGCAGGTCACCGGGTGGACATCGAAAAAATCCCGACCAATGACGAGGCCGCCTACCACCTCGTTAGCGAAGGCCGCACCACAGGGGTTTTCCAGCTTGAAAGCTCCGGGATCAAGGGACTCCTCAGAAGGCTCAGGCCTGAGGTATTCGAAGATTTGGTAGCCCTGGTGGCTCTCTACAGGCCCGGGCCCTTGGGCAGCAACATGGTCGATGAGTTCATCAGGGGAAAACAGGGTAAAGGAAAGATCAACTACTTTCTTCCCCAGCTCCAGCCGATCCTAAAGGAGACTTACGGGGTCATCCTTTACCAGGAACAGGTGATGAAAATCGCCCAGACGTTGGCCGATTATACCATGGCCGAGGCCGACGAACTGAGAAAGGCCGTTGGGAAAAAGAAACCCGAAATGATGGCCAAACACCGGGCAAGATTCATTGAAGGGGCCGTAAAGAACGGGGTCAACCGGCCTATGGCCGTAAAACTCTTCGGTTTAATTGAAAAATTCGGCGGTTATGGTTTCAACAAATCGCACTCCGCCGCCTATGCCCTCATTGCATATCAGACGGCTTACCTCAAGGCCCACTACCCGGTTCCCTTTATGGCGGCCCTCCTCACCCTGGACATGGGCAACCAGGACAAAACCATCAAGAATCTCGCGGAATGCCGGGAAATGGGCATCCAGATTTTGCCGCCGGATGTCAACGAGAGCCAGGCGGATTTCTCCGTGGTGGAGGGAAAGATCCGATTCGGCCTTGCAGCGGTCAAAAACGTGGGCCTGAAGGCAGTAGAATCCATCATCGAAGAACGCGAGAGGAGGGGAGCCTTCCAGGGTCTCCTCGACTTTTGCAGGAGGGCGGAAAACGGAAAGGTCAATCGAAGGGTTCTCGAAGGGTTGATCCAATGCGGAGCCTTTGATTTTACGGGGGAATACAGGTCCCGGCTCTTCGAAGCGCTGGACGATGCACTTCGATATTCGGGGGCCAATCACGACCCCAACCAGCTGAACATCTTCGGTTCCGTGGAGATGGGAAACGGCGGGGGCGGAGCCATTCTCGACCTGCCCCTCATCGAGGAGTGGGATGAGAGAGAGAAACTGAGGAAGGAGAAAGAGGCCCTCGGGTTCTACATTACGGGCCACCCGCTGTCCGGATTCACGGAAGAAATCCAGCGCTTCACCACTTGTACTCTCCAGGATCTTCCTGCTCAGGCGGACAAATCCACGGTCAAGATCGCCTGCATGGTGGAAGAGCTGAAAATGAAACGCACAAAACGAGGCGACAGGATGGCGGTGCTCACGGTCGAGGACCTGACCGGCTCCACCGAACTCATCGTGTTCCCGGATGTCTTCGAACGCACCTCCGGCTTGCTCAAAGGGGAGGAACCCCTGTTCGTAACAGGAACGGCGGAAATCAGCGAAAGCTCTTCGAAAATCATCGCGCAAGAGATCACGAGCCTCGATTCTCTAAGACAGGAAACCATAAAAGCCGTCCGCCTCAGACTGCACGAGTCCATCCTGACTAAAGAACTGCTCGGGGAGCTCCAGAACCTGGTGTTTCGTTATCCAGGAAAATCCAGGCTTGTGTTCCGGGTCGAAATGGCCCGCGGAGGAGCCGTGACCATCACCGCACATACGCACTTCAATATCCTGCCGTGCGAGGAGTTCCTTGATGAAGTCCAAGGGCTCGTTGGGAGCAAAGCCCATGAACTGATCACGGGTTAAGCCCCGTGTTCGCGGCTGAAGCCGCTCCTACAGAAATGCCTCTGAACCTTCTGTAGGAGATGAATAGCAGCCGGGAGCAATCAATCCTTATTGATAGGGGCGGAACCGAGTTGACAGTCATGGCGCTTCATGACAGAAATGACAGCAAAAACCTGTATAAAGGGCGTATAAGATGAAGCGGGCTGAAATTTTGCGGGCTCTACAAGAGTACAAGAGGAATAACGGCGAAAAATACGGCGTCCAAAAAATAGGCATATTCGGCTCGGCCTCCAGAGAATCCATGGACGAGTCGAGTGACCTGGACATTGTAGTGGATCTCAGGGAACAGGACCTTTTCAGCTTAATAGGGATCAAGCAGGAATTGGAGGAACGCTTGAACAAGAAAGTCGACGTCGTGAGCTATCGCCCGAAAATGAACCCCTTTTTAAAACAGCGGATAGATAGAGAAGCCATATATGTATGACCTTGATTTGGCCCTGCATATTCTGGAGCAGATAAGGAAATCGGCTCAGACTATTTTGGAGAGGTTCGAACCGATCCGTTCTACCAATGACTTCACAGATTCTCCCCGTGGAATGGAGAAGCTTGATTCTATCTGTATGCAACTAATCGCTCTTGGGGAAAGCTTGAAAAATCTGGATAAAGTTACCGGTGGTGAGTTGTTGGAAAAATATCCCCGGATTGACTGGAAAAAAGCGAAAGGACTGCGTGACATTATTACCCATCATTATTTTGATGTAAACGCCGATGCGATCTTCAATGTTTGCAAAACAAAAATACCCCTGCTCAATGAGGTTATCCTGAAAATCATCAAGGATTTGCGAGAAAAAATATCTTGAAAAAACAGACAAATGGGGTTCTTCCGGAAAATGGATACCTGGCGGCTGCAAAAGGATTTATCCTGTTCTTTCGTCCTTATATCTTTGGAAGGGAGTGAGAAACCTTGGCATTCTGATTTTGGCCTGAGGGTTGACTCGTCATTGCGGGGAAAGAAGCTGTGTCGCAATTCGTCATCCCGGACAAGTCCCGTGAAACGGGGCGCGATCCGGGATCCAGAAGTTATCAAAAAGATGGCGTTTTCCTGGATTCCGGATCTCCCTTGCTTCGCGTCGGTCGTCCGGAATG
>CAYVUX010000126.1:0-8568 GCA_964455075.1 uncultured Desulfobacteraceae bacterium
TCCCCGAGCAATTCATCCGTGGCCCACTTCTTTTCTCGGATCTGTCCCAGCCACTTGCAGACTCCTTCAGCATTTTTCAATTCACCGATCGGGATGTCGTAGCTCGAACCACGATACGGCTCTGTACATGACAGGCAGTGTTTGTTGATTTTCCAATGCCTGAGACGCGGCTTCTCGAAAATGTTTTCCAAGCCTTTCATTTCCATATTGCCCTCCGTGGTGTAGTCAAAAGTGTAGTCATCACAAACTAGGGTTTAACTAACTGAGATCACACAGGATGTTCGATATTCCTATATATAGGGGGTACATATACCCCCCTCCCCCCGGAGTATATAGGGATTTCTACGTCGTTTCGGCAGGTTATGACCCAATTTCTACTGACTACGGTTTTGACTACACTTTTCATCCGAGCTTCCATCTCTTCGAAGTCTTCTCCCAAACGATTTCCCGGCCGCGCCGAAGGTTTGTGAGGGCGGTCTGGAAGATCCAGAGTCCGGTCCGGTTCGCATTGACCCGCTGCTTGAGCTCCCGCTCTGTCGCATCTCCTCGCTTCAAAGCACGGCGGACCTTCTCCTCCATCCTGGCGACAGTGTTTTCCGCGTCTACCGGATCGTGTTGTTGCCTGACTTGGTATTGCCAATCCATGAGGGCGATAACTTTGTTCACTATCTCTTCATCCACTACCGGCCTCAGTTCATTGACAGCCAGGAGGCTCATGAAACGCAGGGCGTATGTGTCCAGGCGCTTCGAATGAACGCTCTTCTCACGGTTCAAGTACCATGCGTGATAAATTTCCTTGGCCTTCTCCGAAACCTCAAGCTCCGGGTGCTCGCTCACGTGGCGAAGCATATGACCCAGATCACGTTTCAGGCCGTTTTTCTCGTCCTCGCGAACTTTCATGGGGATGGAGAATCGGCGGAATCCGCTCCCAGGAACAAGGAAGAGGCGGTTTGTGAAGCCAATATCGATGAAACTGGCGGTCCAGAGAGTCTCATAGGTCTGCACGGTGGAAGCGGCAAGCAACGAAAGATAGGCGTCTTCTATCGCAAGGTCCGCGCTCTTTGTGCGGTTCTCATAACGGTTGGATTCGAACAGCGTGTTCACGCATGGCAGGAGGGCGGAATTTTCGATCTTCGCTTTCGATACGAACTGTTTGAATTCATCATAGACAAGAAGGAGGCTGTTCGTCTCCTTAATCTTCTTTTGAAGCCCCACTTCGGAACCCACTCCGTGGCATGTGCTGAAATCTTTGAGTGCTTCCCGGAAGAAGTTGACGCTCTTTGCGATCACGGTCGATTTTCGGTCATCCGCGGACTCCCCTAGTAGAACCGTGTAGAGGCGCGGCTGAGGTTGGATTTCCGATGTGACGGTCAGTCGATTTCCCAGGACAGCTCCCAAGCAGGTCAGGAAAGCCATGTGGAAAAAATGTGCGGGCGGTTCCATGCGGCTTGAATAGACTTCTGCGAATCGGCCCGCGACTCCGGCGATGACTTTGTCCGGGAACTTCAGGGGATCGTCGGCTTGGCTCCCCTCGTGCTTTTCCCGTACCCAGGCGATAATATCTTTGAGCTCTTTTTGATCTGTGCTGGATAGACCTTCTTTTGGTGGGCTATTGTGGGCATTCCAGGAAACAATCATCCGGGCGATTTCTACGGCCGAGAGGCCCTTTTTTGCCCATCTGGCAGCAAGACGGACAGCTGTACCGTGGCGATTGCCTTCTGCAACACCGGGCAAAAGGTCATCCTGCCAGCCTAAAGGGTTCCTGGCTTCCGCAGTCCCCCGCTCTTTCCCTGTAGAGCTGTTTGTCTTCGGCTCCTCAGGTAGCCACTCATCGAAATCAGTGAGGTCGTACTGTGGAGACTCATGCAGCCGAAGAACCTTGACCTTTCGAGGCGGGCTATATTTGATGTTGAAAGTCCCAGGGACGCGAAGAATTCTTGAAGCGTCCGTTGCGGCCATGTCCGCTTGAAAATACTTAGCAAGCCGGCGCAATATTTCCTCCACCACGGGGATCTCTGCCTTCCCTGCCGGCTCGTTCAGGAACCAATATAGGTGATACCCACCACCCGAGATCACCTGGGCTGACGGCCTGCTGGGGCATGCACGCAACAGCTCGTCGGTTTGCTTCCGGTCTGTGCTTTTGAAATCGACATCCACCCAGAGAGCCGGGATCTCAACGATGTGCTCCTTTGTCCCGCCCCCGTTGCGGGTGCATACGGCAAAATACACGTCTTGATCCTGGGGAAAAGGCGGAAGTTCGGGGAGCTTTTCGAGCGACCAGAAGAACCTCTCTCGCGACGGCAGGAAGCGAAATTCGATGGCGCCGGCGTCACAGAATTGAAAAAGTCCTCGGAAGAATCCAGCTCTCTCCGCCTCAACTGTGATCATCGTTCGGTCCTGTTCTTTCCAGAAGCGCATCTAAGAAAAGGCTCCTGGTCTGCGTCCATGGCAAGCGGGTTAGCACTTCACTGGCTATAACAAGAAAATTTCTGGGTATTAGGCTCCGGAGTCTATTTCCCATTCGGCGCCCCACCGTGTCTCTCGGACTTGATTTCCAGAATCGCTCTCCGGATTGCTTCTTCGTGCCTCGGGGTCATCGGAAGCCAGCCTGAGAGTACTTTTGACAGCTTCCCCGGATCCCACTTCAGCCGGTAGGCAATCTCTATTTGCCGAATGCCCAGGGAGATAAGCTTTAATTTCAGATCCATTGCAGTTTCCATTGGCGACCTCCTAAAGGGTATTTACACTTTGATCTCTCAAAAAAAATTGCCCTAAAGAGCTTTCAGCACTTTCCCCCAAAAACTGCCAAAATCAATAACTGTCAGCGATGCACCGTCAAGTTTGTCTATCATCTTGACCAGATATCCCCTGTCACAAAAAAGCAAAGTTGAGGTTTCCCATCTTACTATGGCTTCTGGGATCTCGGAGAATAGCGGGAGCAGGAACTTCTCTTCAGGTTTGAGTACGGCGTAGCCTTCATGAAACGGATCCCGCCCGTCAAAGGTTGTTGCTCCTCCAGCTAGCAAGAGATCTATCTTCAACTTCTTCAATTCTGCATTGAAAAGGGACGCGGCCACTGCAAACTTAAAAAGATCCTCTTTAGAGTATAGGCGACGTGTACCAGGCCCGTCAGGATCGGAGACGCTTGGCCTTATCAATCCGGATTTAACCATGTTCAAGGCTTTCCACTCCGGGAGTCCTGTCGCTTCTAACACAGATTTAAGCTGATACACTTTCATCTTCATACCTCCTTTTTAAAGTTCATTTACACTTTAACATGTCTCTACATGCTTTTCAACAAAAAATTGAAGATTTTTTTCGACCCTTGGATTTTTTTAGGTCGAAAGGATCAGAATGGATGTACTGGAGTAGAAATCCTGTGGGCAAATTGAGTAACGTTCGAGTAACATTCTGAGTTACACTAGGCGATACAAACCGCTTGACACCGCCTTCTGACTCGTTTACTGGATTGGAATTCCGGTGAAAAAACTGGGTTACACCCGGGGTTACATTGACCCCCTCGAACCAGGAAGGAACCCCCTGGAACCGGGAACCGAAAAAATTGTGCTTGTAAGTCCAGCACGTTATAAGGTCCCGATCCCAAAGAGTTTTTAAAAATTAGCGGTTTCGCTCTTAGGATCCAGTGGGCAATGTCCCCGTAGGGGTTCGACTCCCCTCTCTCGCACCAACCGATTTCAAGGGTCAGGCGAAATGCCTGGCCCTTTATTTTTGGCTTTTTTATCGATGCCACCAGAGGTGTATTTTGAAAGAAACCCGCGGAAATCGTGAATGGCACATTCACGATACGAATGGCCGAGAAACCCTTGCATCGCTTCCAATGATTTGATACCGAATTTTGAAGTAAGAGAATCATAAACAATCTTTATTCCGAAAAGGAGGGTTAAAATGAAAAAGGCCACTGCAAACCTGATTGGAATTTTTCTTTGTTTTTTCGGCCTCTTCGTGCTGGCGGCATCCGCACACGCCGGGACATATCTCGGAGAACTAAAAAGGGAGATCTCTGGGGAAGAAGACGTCAAAGAAACGCTTGTAACGGGGATAACTCACACGGGCGGCAAGTACGTGCTTGTCCAGGGCTATCTTGATCCCTCAGATGGTGACGGCGTCATCCCTTTCGACGGCTCCGGGATTGTCATGGACGGGGAGCTTTTGATGACCCTGCATAGCTCTCATCAACATACCACTAGCCAATGGAGAGACATACAAACATGGCATGCTGAAATTGCGCTATCTTCGTGGAGCGGGGCTTTCTGGGTTATAGGGAGTTCATACGATCTCGAGGGAGAGCGACATGACCTTGAGCATTTTTTTCAAGGATCCATCAAATTGGTGCGTGATTGAGGTGAAATTGCCTCCCCTGAAGCGGCATGCGGAACCGGGAACGTGTTTTCCCATGCCGGCAGGAAAGGAGTTATGGGGTTTTTCATAGACGGTGCCGAACGGGAACCCGTTGAAAAAGCTATGGAGGACAAGCTCTTGATCGAGATGCGCTCCGGAGGTGAAGCAATGGTCATCGCGCACGGGTCCATGGGCCTCTACAAAGCTGTGCTCAAAGTGGATTATTACAACGGAAAGGATGACTATCGGGATTGGGAGCCGGTATAGAGCTGTATGAGCTCTCTGATCCTAGCGGCCGGTGTCTGAGAAATAAAGTCATCGACCGTTTTTTGTTTTGGGCGAACTTTGGCTTTTTCTGAAAAATATGATATGTGGGGACCCGGCTTGAGAACGCTTTCTCTTCCTTGGGGATGGGGCCCCTGTGTCTCTGGCCGGAAGCCTTTGGAATCACTTGCTATCTAATGTGTTGAAAAATGACCGTATCATCATCCGTCGACGAACAAAGGGATTTGACCATCTTCACCGTAAAGGGCGAGTTGACATTTGACGACGCCATGGCCGCCCTTCAAGGCGTTTACCAGAATACGCCCACTACGAACATCCTCTGGGATCTCCGGAAAATCGGGGGCAGCAGAATGACGGGGGAAGAGCTGCATAGGCTGATTACATTCGTCAAAGGCCAAAAGAGCGAACGTCCCACCGGCAGGACGGCTTTGGTGGCCCCGTTGGATGTGAATTTCGGCCTGTCGAGGATGGTGGAAGCCTACGGCCAGGGCGAGGATTTGCCATGGGAAATCCGGGCCTTCCGTTCAATGGATGAGGCATTTGGCTGGATCGATGAAAAACCGGAAGCCCCCCTCCGGTAATCTCTTTCAAGTCCCGTTTCCGTGGGCTGCCCGCGCCAAGACCCGCGTTCACATTTCATCAAAAAATACATGCCAGACCCTATTCTCTTTCTGAGGGCGGTGTATTCTAATCGCTTAACGTGCGCCCTCTTGCATGATGGCCTGACACGAGGACACCTTCGACGGCCATCTTCCAGCAAAAGGCTGCCGTGAAAAGATATACACTTGTTGACGGGACAATTCATCATTTTATGCCAAATTCCCGGGAGGTTTCAATGCCGGAAAAACCCACCTACGCAGAACTGGAACAAAAGATCAGGAAGCTCGAGGATGAACCCCGCAAGCGCAGGCAGACCGAACAGGCGCTCCGGGAGAGCGAAGAACGCTTTCGGATCATGGCGGACGGCCTCCCCCTGATTATCTGGGTCCACAATGCGGACGGAGGACAGGAATTCGTCAACCGGACTTTCTGCAAGTTCTTCGGGGTGAAGGAGGGGGATGCCTGCGGGATGGATTGGGAGAAGCTCGTGCATCCCTCCGACAAGGACGGGTATTCGAGCAAGTTTTTGGCCTGTGTCCGGGACCGCCGCGAGTTCCATGCAGAAACCCGCGTCTTGCGTACCGACGGGGAGTGGCGCTGGATCGAATCCTGGGGGCGGCCGCGATTTTCGCCGTCCGGGGAATTTCTTGGCTTCGTTGGGGCCAGCGCAGACATAACCGGCCGGAAGGAGTCTGAAGCAAAAATCCGGGACTTGATGAAAAACCTTGAAGCGAAGGTCCGAGAACGCTCGGCGGAACTTGAAAAGGCGAACCGCGAACTCACAAAGGAAATGACCGGAAGAAAAGCCTTGTCAAAAAGGCTTGTGGATATTCTGGAAGCCGACCGCCGCAAGCTGTCTGTTTCCCTCCATGATAGTCTGGGGCAGAATCTGGTAGGCATAAAGATGCAACTGGAGAGCTTTTGCGGCAAGGTGAGTGGGACGGATGAAGAACTGGACAAGATTCTCAAAGAAATGAAAACCAGGCTGGTCGGCATGATTGAAGAGGTCCGAGAGACATCCCGAGATTTGCGACCCAGCGTGCTGGACAAGCTCGGCCTGGCTCCGGCGCTCCGCTCCCTGAAAGCGAAATTCGAAAAAGCGGGAGATATGAAGGTCGACTTTTACACAAGAGATTGCGACCACCGGTTCGATCCGGCCGTCGAACTGGCCTTGTACCGTATCGCCCAGGAAAGCTTCAGCAATATCGTGAAGCACGCCCGGACGCAGTCCGTTAACATGAACCTTATCAGAATCGGCGAGACCCTGCAGTTGTCTATCGAAGACGATGGGGACGGATTCGACCCGGACGATCCGCAGCTGATGCCCCAGGGGATCCTTATCATGAAGGAGAGGGTTCGCCTGTGTGAGGGCGAACTGATTGTGGAGTCCAGCGTCGAAAAGGGAACCGTAGTGATCGCGAGAATGCCCTTGAGGTGCTGCTGAGAAGGCAGGGGGGCCCTTAAACGCGGTGCCGGCCACAAGCCGGATCGCCCCCCGAGACCCGCTTTTCTGGCTCATCCGGAAAATGGATACCCAATGTCCCAAATGGAAATGCTTCATGCGGTTTTCCCATCCTATGTCGTTAAAAAGGCGAATGGGAAACCGTGGCATTCTGGTTTCGGCCTCACAGGTTTCCGACCGCCCTGTAGGAGCGAGCTTGCTCGCGAACAAACTCCGGACAGGAGGCTGAAGCGGCTTTCGGTTGCGAAGGAAATTTGGAGCCTGCTTTAGAAGGGATCTTTTCGTAAGGCCCTTAGCCACCTTGGCGGCGTTTCCCGGTTCGCGGCTCACGCCGCACCTACAGAGGCGCTTTCGGATCCCCTAAAGGCGATATGAATTCTAAGAGGTACTCTAATTCCGGAAGAGCCGCTTTTCTCTCTTCCGGAGGAGCAGATCCCCCGGGCCCCTGGGCCTATATTTGCCTCCGTACAGACCGTTTCAGGCCCTTTTTCGTTCTGTTGAGACCCGCCCAAGCGTTTCCGAGCTCCCATTCATCGGGGGACTGTGCACGGGCTTTGGTTTCTCCAACATGGTTCCTCCTGGTTTCGAACGACCCCTAAGGCACACCCTACCCTATCCACCCTTCGGATCCCCCGGGGACTTCTTCATTTCAAAGACCATCCGCCTCAGCTCCTCTATTTCCGCTTCGTGGCTCCCCTAGAGTTGAGCGACTTCCTTCTGCTGCTCTTTGACCGCCTCCAGACCTATTCCGGCACAACATGCCGAAGGAATTCCGGCCCGAGAAAAACCCGAGAAAAGCATAAGCCGGCAAATCCTTCCAGAAAATGATGCCTAAAGCAATTGACACCGAATGACGCATTTCCTATAAGGAGCTCATCCGGGGTCCCCACAGCGAGGACAGCGTGGGCCTTGGAAGGCGGGAAAGGTCGCCTGCAAATGCACACCAAATGCACACCGGATCTCAAAATCCGGTGAAGAAGCGCGAGTTGGCAAGGCGTGGAAATGGAAAGAAATCCTCAATCCCGGGACGTATGAGAGATTGAGGAAGAGACCTTCTCCAGAGCATTCGAGCACTTACGACCGCAGCAAAAGTTCCTTGCATGGAGAGAATTCGTTGTTACCTTTGAAATGAACTGAGCGGGAAGCCATCCGAAGACGGAGAAACGATGAAAGCCAATCTTGAAGAAATCACCCCGGTTAAAAAGAAGCTGTACGTAGAGGTGGGACCCAACGAGGTGGATCGGGAGCTGAAAAAGGCGTACGCAGAACTGGGGAAAAACGCCCGAATCCCGGGTTTTCGTCCGGGAAAAATCCCCAGGAAGATTCTCGAAACCCGCTTTGGAGATCAGGTCGAGAATGACGTTACACAGGGCTTGATCAGGGAAACGCTCCCCAAGGCCATGGAGGAGCTGGATAGCTTTCCCCTGGGAGCTCCCCTGCTGGAAAAGGGGTCGTTAAAGCAAGGCCACACTTTCAACTACTCCGCCATCCTGGAGGTACGTCCAAGTTTTGACCTCAAAGACTACCTGGGCGTAGAAGCCTGGAAGGAGCGCATCGACATTTCAGAAGGCAAAGTATCTGAACAGATCGAGAGGATCAGAGAGGCTCATGGAAGACTCGAAGCCCTGAAAGAGGAAAGGCCCATCCAGGACGGCGATTATGCCATCATTGAATACAAGGCCTATCACGAAGGGGAACCCATCGAAGGGGTGGGATCCTCCAACTTCCTTGTCAAGGTGGGAGGCGGAAACTTCTACCCGGACGTGGAAAAGTCCCTGATCGGATTGCACAGGGGGGATGAGAAAGGTTCGAAGTTTATCAGGGGTCGGTACCGCTGTAACGGCCCTAGCCCTATCAGAGCC
>CAYVUX010000127.1:0-8492 GCA_964455075.1 uncultured Desulfobacteraceae bacterium
TACTATACCCCACTGATTTTTCAGATGTTTCAAAGAAAGCCCTGGCATACATCAAGAACCTACAGTGCACCGCCCATTTTCTCACCAGCATGACCACTCGGGTTCAGTGCATATCTTTGACGGAGAAGGCAAGAGCGGACCCCGGCTCCTGATAGCCCTGTCCATCAACCTGCTGATCCCTGCAGCCCAGGTGGCAGGGGGTCTCCTTTCCCACAGCATGGCCCTGTTTTCGGACGCCGTCCACAATTTCAGCGACTTCACGGCCCTGCTCATCGCCTATGTTGCCTATCTCATGGGGAAAAAGGGGGCATCAGCGCAGAATACCTTCGGGTACAAACGGGCCGAGATCCTTGGGGCGGTTAACAACGTCGCCCTTCTGATAGCCGCATCGACCTTCATCCTGTACAAGGCCTTTGAGCGTTTCCTTCGGCCTGAGCCGGTGATCGGCCGCATCGTCATGGTGCTGGCGGCCGTGGGGATCCTGGGGAATGGCCTTTCGGCCTGGCTGGTCCATCGGGACCCGAAACACAGCCTCAGCGTGCGGGTACTCGGCGCGGTGGTCCTGAGGGAGTTGCTTGAGCGGCAAATGGACGTAAAATCATGCCGGCCATATCAGCTACAGCAGCCGTCCTGCCCATGTTCATGCCCGTCAATACGGTAATGCCGTCCGTCATGAAAAATTTCGTCCCGATAGGGCCGCTTGTGGGCACTACCATCCTGATCTTTCCGATCCTGTTTTTCGCCGGCTATCTTGTCAGTAAGAATCTGGTCCCAAGAGGCAAGAATATCGCTTGCCTTTTTTGGAAGGATCGTTTATAGAGAGCGCTATAGCATCACTACACTTGGGATAGGGTCGCGCATGAATCATAGGATTCGTAAAGTTCTCGTCTGTATGGCAGTCGCCTTGAGCCTGGCTTCCTCCGGCGTGTGCGCTGTTTTCGCGACGCATCCGCCGGAAATCCCCTGCCAAAAGGGCGAACTTGCTGATAAGATCCTCGGTGCCGGACCATCCGGACACTGCAAGATGCTGCCGTGTCATTCCAAAAACGGGCAACGATTGTTCCTGTTGCAGGATGTGTCGGCCGGGCGATCCAAGCCCCAGGATCGGCAAGCGCCCCACTCCCAGAATCCTGCGTTTATACTGGAAACCCGTACCCTTTTCTCTCATCCACCGGCAGGCAAGGCCTTTCTGAAATCTCCCTCGCCCCTTAACCCGCCTCCCCTTTTCTACCTTCACTGTTCACTGCTCTGTTAAACATCGCTCGTTGTTGGCCATCATCCGGCCGCGGCCTGAACACTGCCGCCGGCACATGTCCATGGAAACGTCAGTAGACGGGGAAATAATCAAAAAATAGCCGTCGGTCAGGTCCTAATCTTCTGTCAAGCAGCGCCCTGCCCGACCGCTCATCAAAATTGGGAGGCGTCCTATGCTGGACTCTTTTTTTCTGACCGTGAATGAATGGATCGCCGGGGGAACGGCCATCGCGGCGGCGGGGTGTTTTATTTGGGGCATGGTCAGCGTGGTCTTCAGCCCCTGCCATCTGGCATCCATTCCGTTGATCGTGGGCTACGTCGGGGGCCAGGAGACCCTCCTCAAACCGAGACAGGCGGCCCATTATTCCATTGCTTTCACCGTGGGGCTCTTTGTCACCATCGCCATGGTGGGCATCATCTGCGCCCTTCTGGGACGGATGCTGGGAGATGTGGGCAGCTACTGGCAGGTCCTGGTGGGCCTGGTGCTGGTATGGGTGGCGCTCGGCATGCTGGGGGTTGAAAAATGCTCCATGTCCGGAAGCCTTCTCTACAAACTCAAACTTCGCGGCATGGGCGGAGCCCTGGCCCTGGGACTGGCTTACGGGGTCCTTTCCGGTTCCTGCACCTTCGGATTCATCGCCCCCATCCTGGCTATTGTCACCGTGCAGGAGAAGGTGGTGACCGGGGTCCTGTTTATCCTCTTGTTTGCCGTCGGCCACTGTCTCCCTATTGTGGTGGCCGGGGGTTCCACGGCAGCGGTGAAACGGCTCATGGAGAACAGAGCCTGGCAGGGGGCCGGCAGCTGGTTCCGAAGAGGGGCAGGAGCTGTCATTGCGCTTCTCGGGGTCTATTTTATCTCCAGCCCGTTTATCAACACCATTTGATCGGGAGCTGAGATGATGCGAAAATATTTGTTTGTTTCTATTTTTGTCGGGGTTTTCCTTTCTACGGTCTGTTGCTGGTCCGCGGAAGGGTCTCAAGAGGGGCCGCAGGCCTATCTTCCTGAAACCGTGTTTGAATTCGATCCGGTGGTGGATGGGACGGAGATCGTCCATGAATTCATCCTTCAGAACCGGGGTGATGCGCCCCTGGAAATCCTCAAGATCGAATCCGGTTGAGGGTGCACGGCCGCGTCCAGTACGGAAGAGATTCCTCCCGGGCAGGAGGGACGAGTTGAGGTCAAGATTTCCACCAGCGGATATGGGGGAAAAAGGATCAAGGAGGACGTACGGATCTACACCAACGACCCCCATCAACCGGACTTGATGGTGACAATGGCCGGTTTTGTTGAAAGCTTTGCCGAGATCCGGCCGGAACGGGTGCGTCTGTTCGGACCTCCGGACCGCCCGCTGATCGTCCAGGTGGAGATCATACCAAGGAAGGAATACCCATTCAGGATACGGGAGATAGGGGTCAAGAGTGGGAATTTTATTCAGTATGAGCTGGTGGAAACCTGTGACAGTGGACACGACCGATGCATCATTCGGATAGAGAATACAAAGGCTGACAAAGGACGATACCTGGACGCCCTTTATGTCAAGACCGACAGCCGTCTTCGGCCGGTGATCCCCATTTATGTCACCGGATTGATCCGATAGGACGTCGTTGAAACGTGGAGAAGATGGATGAAAATACAGGGGCTTAACAACAAAAGGAAACAGCGAATGAGCAATGGCGGAATACAGCGATACCGGGTTCATGCCGGAATCGCCCTGTTTTCTGCGGCAATGACGTTTCTTTTTATGATTGCCGCTCTTCCCATGCCTGCTTGGGCAGCTTGTCCGTCGCAGGACCAGATGAAAGAAAAGCTTGAGCGGTTGACCCGCAGCAAGGTTGATGTGATTGCCGTTCAAGAATCCGCCGTTCCCGGAATCTGTGAGGTGGCCTTCCGCCAGAGATCCAGATTGCGAATGGTCTATACCGATGCTGACGGCCGCCATTTTCTCTTCGGCAAGATCGTTGAGGCCGGCTCAGCTCCTCCACCGAGCTTGTTGTTGTCGTGGAAGGGGAAAAGGAGGAGAAGACATTTAAAGGGGTGGATATAACACGTCCTATCCTGTCCTGAAAGGCCCCACAGACGCCAAATTCGAGTTTTCCATTGACGTGGAAAACAAGACCGACAAGGAAGCGATTTTTAACCTGGCCTATGAGGCCCCCAAAAACTGGGAGGTCAATTTTAAGCCTTCCTATGAGGTCAAGTATTTTTCCAGCCTGCGGATCAAAAAGGACCAGAGTCAGTCCATGGCCGTGGAGGTCAAACCCTATGTACTGGCCGATCCGGGAGAATATCCGATCCTCGTGAAGGTCAGTTCGGATAAGGCAAAAGGCGAGGTGAGCCTGACAGTGGTGCTCATGGGCCCCATGGAGAGGCTTTCGGCGGAGCGTTTTCAGAACCCACTCCCCTTGGAGCAGAGCATTCTTGTGGTTTACCCCTACATCATCGTCCTGATTGCCCTGACACTGGTGTGTTTTGCCATTTCGTATCTGGTGTTTATGCTCCAGGAGATCAGAACATGAGTTTGTGGGATGCTGCCAGGGGCTCTCCTCCGGGGTGAAGTCAAAGCCGGGCCCTCCTGCCTCGGATCTTTCCAGCGGTGATGTTCTATATGAGTCTCAAAATTATCGGGGTCTTCGGATGGCTCCATTTGCCGATCTAATAAGACCATCACAGCCCTATCTTCTGAATCGGAAATTCTTTACGAACTGCAGCGGGCCAGATCATAGAGCTTTTGATTCAACCGGTTGAGCATGTCCATCTTTTCCTGGGACTCGGACGATTCCCTTCCTTTGTCCAGGATCTCTTCCCGGAAGAAACGGGCCGCGTTTTTGAAATTGAGGCTGGACAGGGCCTCCACATGCTCTACCAGACCAAGTTTGTAAAGACGCATTCCCTGGTAGTTCATGTCCTTTAAAACGTCTCCGCGTTTTGCATCTCCGCCCTCGTCCCGCAGGAAGGATCTTGCGGCCACCCAGTAGGACTCGATGAAGGTTTTGACCATTGCCGCCCACAGGGGAAGGTGTTCCATCCCATTCCGGGTGACTGCGTAGCCTGCTGAATCCCGTGATGGCTTGATGAGGGATGCGTTGACAAAGTAGTCCACAGCCTTTCGGAGCCCCGCCTCTTCTTCGGATTCGAGGGGTTCGTCGTAAATGAACTCGTTCTTGAAGAGCCACTTGAGGAAGCGATAGTCTTCCAGAATCGCGTCGAAAGTCTTTGTCTCGCCGTCCCCGGAGAGCAATGCGACGGCGGCAAAGGCGTGGAGGATGAAGTAGTGTATGACGCTGTTTTTGTGAAATTCCAGCTCTGGTTTCTTTTCGTCTTCCACGTAGAAGAACCTCTCCGTACTCCCCACATCCTCAATGGATTCAACTACTTTCCTCGAAATCAACATAGAAAGGATTTCCTGAACGGTTCCCTTGAGATCCGCGAGGCTTGCCGCGGCCCCTGCTTTCTCATCCCGAAGGAATGCCATAAGCTCCTCCGCCGTGGCGATCAGTTCATCAAACTCAAAGCCCTTTCTGTGTCCGGCCAAGACCGCCGTGGAGAGCAAAGCGAGAGGGGTGACCATGGCCGCCCTGTTGATGGATCGGATGATCCGAAAGGCAAGCTCGCGGGGCATGGGCGTTTGATCCGCTTCCGGACGGTCTTCGGAAGCCTTGAGAGAGAATGGAACTCCGAACCGAATATAGATTTTCCCCTGCTTGGTCTTCAGAAATCGCCTGGCCTTCCAGATATGTTTGAATTTCTCTTTCTCTTTATCCCCTCCTCCAATCTCCTGGAGGAATGATTTCGCTTCCATAATCTGATCATAAGCGATGGATGTCGGCACAAAGACGAGGTCGTCGCAGTATCCTTCGCGGTAGGCCTTGAGCAGGATGGAAAGAAACCCGATCTTCGGCAGGATCACCTTCCCGCTGCGGCTTCGTCCTCCCTCGATAAAAAACTCGAGCGGATGACCTTCCTGGAGAAGGGCCTTAATGTAGCGCTCGAACACCTCCGCGTAAAGCTTGGCGCCTTTGAAGGTGCGGCGGATAAAGAAGGCGCCGGACTTCCTGAAAATGCGGCCCATCGGCCAGAAGGCCAAATTTTTGCCGGCCGCAACCCTGGGAATGTGCATGTGATGATTGTACAGCACGTAATTGAGAATCAGGTAGTCGATGTGGCTCTTGTGCGAGGGCACATAAATCAGAGGACCTTTGGCAGCCCATTGCCTGAGCACCTTGATCTCCTCGGGGTCTACCTCGAGTCCCTGGTAGAGTTTCTCCCAGAACCAGCTCAGGGCCATATGGAAGAGCTGGATGTAGGCGATGTTGTAATCCGCGGCAATTTCATCGAAATAGGCTTCCGCCTTCTTCTTGAAGTGCTTGATACGCGTCCTATTGCCCGACGCCGTCCGCTCGATGCCTTCCGTGATCTTCGGATCTTGAAGCACGGTTTCCTTAAACTGCTGTCTGGATTTCATGACCGGGCCCAGCACCACCCGCTTTTGCGCATCGATGCTTTCAATGAGGCGCTGCCTGAGGCCTGCGGCCATGCCCTTCAAAGAATGCTCCGAACGGCGGGATTCCAGAAACCGCCTCAAATCCACCGGGGTCCCGAAGTCGATGAAAGCCTCCCTGCGATTCCTGAAGAACAGGGCGATTTTTCTCAGGAATCCGGGCTTCTCCTTATACCCGAAGAAGATGTCAAGCAGCCGCGGCCGCTCCTTCTCCGGGGTTTTTGTGTACAGGATGAGCATGGGGACGAGATAGACAGGACGGTCCAGAGTGCCCTGGGTTTGCAGGAGGAATTGGAGAGGATCGTTTTCCGCGTATATGTAGTGTCTTTCAAACCCCTTGGGATCCAGAAGACAGACCAGCCCCGGCACCCCGCCTGCCATGGCCTGTTGATAGAATCCGTCCCGGAAAGGACTGGGAAGTCGGCCCTTGCTGAGGAGGTGCCGGAGATAGAATCCCGCGATTACAAGGACTCGATGGAGAGGCAGGAACAGGATGAGATTGAAGTTGAACGCGAATTTGGGATAGGGTAACCGACCCCTCCGAAATCGGTAGTGATAGAGGAGATAGTCAATAAGACCCCGATATTTGATTGCATAGATGACCGTACCGTCCTTGTGCAGCTGCTTCAGGGACTCCACGACGTCCCGATTGAATTCCACCCGCTGAAAGAGACCATAAAGCCACCAGGTGAGAAAAAACCGGGGTTTCTGATCAAAGATGAAAGGATAGGAAGTTTTATCCAGGAATCGGCCCAATGATATTTGCCCCCTTGCTGCACGTCAGCTGTGGGATTTCCTTCCCTCGGCGTTCCCAAAAGAGGCTTCCGGCCGACCATGGAGCCGCGGGTACGGATTGTCAATGGAGCCGCCGCCCGTGTGCCGGTGACGCCGCGGCGGAATAGCAGCGCCCCCTCCATATCATTTTTGCGGGGACAGGAGAGATCGGTTTTCCCCCGGCACCTTGGAAGCTCGCTTTCCGGGGTGGCTGTGAGATGGCATAGGTTTCGGTCGACAGGCTCTCCGGAAAAAGACCCTCTTCATCGGGGCCCGGCCAACGTCTTCTTCTGCAGCCACCGGGAGCCAATATATCCGGGGTGAAGGACATTTTCAAGCAGTGACTATGCGGGCCCAGGGACGCCGCCGGGTTGGAGCACGGTTTTTGGCGGAGATGCTCTTGTTCGAGTGGTGGAGAAGCTCCTTGAGAGTGCGGACTTCACTGCATAAAGACATTGCCGCCGAGGGCCAGAGAGGCCTGTTGACAAAAAAAAATCTATATTTAAGAATGGATATGAACGGCGCTAAATGAGGCTTTAATTTGCGGCGTCTGGAGGAAGTCATGTACAAACCGATGATTGTTTCCGGCCTTACGGTCGACCCGGTTACCAACAGCCCCATCGTCATTCTCAAAGAGCTCGACGGCGACCAGACTCTCCCCATCTGGATCGGGCTCCTCGAGGCGACAGCCATTGCAAGCGAGCTTGAAGGGATCAAGTTCTCCAGACCCATGACCCATGACCTGCTCAAGAACATGATCGAGATGATAGACTTGGAGATCCTCAGGATTGAGGTGTGCGACCTGAAGAATAATACGTACTATGCCCTCATTCACTTCAAGTTTGGAGACCAGGAGCTATCCATAGATGCAAGGCCAAGCGATGCTCTTGCGCTTTCTTTGCGAGTGAAGGCACCCATTTTTGTTCACGAAGAAGTCATCAAGCAGTCCGGCCAGATCGAACTCAAGGCAGAGCCCCAGGATAAATCCGAAAAAGGCAAACAGTGGCAGGAGATATTGGAAAACCTGAATCCCGAGGATTTTGGCAAATACAAGATGTAAGCCAAGGCGCAGCCGGATCTTTTCTCCCGTGATCCCGGCATATTTGCGGCCGGCCCGTGAAGCGTGTCCGTATTTCCGTCATTCCCACCCTGGCGCATTTCCCGCGCCAAAACGGCAAAAAGGGATCGAGTCATTCCATCCAGAGGGACATGCCGTACCGCAGCGAGGAAGTCCGCCGTCGATCTCGACGGGGATCTCTACCGAATTTTCGGCCTGCGTGCGTGATAGGAGAAGGGATGACATCAGTGTGGCGGGGTGCCGGGTTCCCGGAGCGGGGGTGAATGCTTCCATGCCGCGGCTCCAGAGGCCGGAGTCCGGGGCGTTCCATTTCCCATGAAAATGCATTTGAACAAAAGAGCCTATCATGTCCTGGGCGCGGCGGTGGTCGTGTTCTGGCTGGTGATGATCACCTCGCTGGTCAGGAAAGTCTATGTCGATACGCATGCCGGGGCTGTTCAGACCGAGCACTCAGTCGCTCAATTCGAGGCATCGTCCCGAGAGAACTGGATGGAAATTTACCTCGACGGGAAAAAGGTCGGGTATTCAAAGAACTGGTCCAGTTCTCTGAAGGACGGATACCTTGTAGAAGAGGAGATTTATCTGAAGTTGAATATCCTGGGCCGGCAAAACACGCTCCATGTCCTCACCCGATCGGTTCTGGACAGGGCCTTTTCCCTTACGGGATTTCGGTTTCGTATGGAGTCGGGCGTCGTCGCATTCCAGGCCGTGGGGGAAGTGCGGGGCAACCGGATGATCATAGACATCGGGGAAGGAAAGGGCAAAACGCGCAGTGTGATCAAGCTTAATGCGGCGCCTATGACGGCCGCGGCCATTGTCCCGTTTTTGAGAGCCCGGAACATGGAGGTGGGCGAGCGGCTTACAATCCCTCTATTCGATCCTGCCAC
>CAYVUX010000128.1:0-3620 GCA_964455075.1 uncultured Desulfobacteraceae bacterium
TTATCGGTCAGGCCTGTGAGTTTGACTATTCCGGAACGCAGGCTTGCAAGGCGTTGCGTAAGCTGAGTTATGAAATCGTGTTGGTCAATTCCAACCCCGCCACCATCATGACTGATCCGGGGATGGCGGATGTGACTTACGTGGAGCCACTGAACCTGAAAACGATGACGGAGATCGTAAAGAAGGAACGCCCGGACGCCCTGCTGCCCAATTTGGGAGGGCAATCGGGACTCAATCTCTCCTCTGAGCTGGCCATGGCAGGTGTCCTGGACGAGTACGGAGTCAAGATCATCGGGGTGGAGGTGGACGCCATTCAGCGCGGGGAGGACAGGACCATCTTCAAGGAGACCATGGACCGCCTGGGAATTGAGATGCCGAAAAGCAAAGCCGCATCGAGCGTGGATGAAGCCGAAAGGGTTGCAGAAGCGCTGGGTTATCCCGTGGTGATACGACCGGCCTATACCATGGGCGGGACAGGAGGCGGTCACGTTTACAATGTGGAGGAGCTTCGGACTGTAGCCGCCCGGGGGCTCGCGGCGAGCCTGGTCAATCAGATCCTTGTGGAGGAGTCCGTCCTGGGCTGGGAAGAGCTGGAGCTGGAGGTGGTTCGGGATGCCAAGAACCAGATCATCACGGTTTGTTTCATCGAAAACGTGGATGCCATGGGAGTACACACGGGCGATTCCTTCTGCACGGCTCCCATGCTCACCATCGACGAAGAGCTCCAGAGGCGGCTTCAGAAACACTCTTACGACATTGTGGAAGCCATTCAGGTCATCGGGGGGACCAATATTCAGTTTGCCCACGACCCGGAAACGGGGCGTGTGGTGGTCATCGAGATCAATCCGCGAACCAGCCGGTCATCGGCTCTGGCGTCAAAAGCTACGGGGTTCCCCATCGCGCTCATTTCCGCCATGCTGGCAGGCGGCATGACCCTTGATGAGATTCCCTACTGGCGGGAGGGTACCCTGGAGAAGTACACACCGTCGGGGGATTACGTGGTGGTCAAGTTCGCGCGGTGGGGTTTTGAGAAATTCCCGGGGGCGCAGGACAAACTGGGGACCCAGATGAGAGCGGTCGGAGAAGCGATGAGCATTGGGAAGACCTATAAGGAGGCCTTTCAGAAGTCCATCCGTTCGCTGGAGACGGACCGGTACGGACTCGGCTTTGCGAAGGATTTTCATGAGAAACCGCTCGGCGACCTTTTGGACATGCTTGCAGAGCCTTCGAGCGAGCGGCAATTCATCATATATGAATCCCTCAGAAAAGGGGCGAGCATTGAGACCCTTCATAAAAAGACCCACATCAAACCTTGGTTCATCGAGCAGATGAAGGAGTTGGTGGGCCTCGAAGAAGAGATTTTGAGATACAAGGGGAAGGACCTCCCGGATTCCCTGTTCAAAAATGCAAAAAAGGACGGATTCTCCGACCGGTATCTCTCGATGCTCCTCGAACGTCCGGAGAAGGAAATCCGGGAAAGACGGACGGGGCTGGGTGTCCTGGAAGGATGGCACCCTGTGCCCGTCAGCGGAGTTAAAGACGCAGCCTATTATTACTCCACCTACAATGCACCGGACAAAGTATCGTCGAGCACAAGGCGAAAGATTATGGTTCTGGGCGGCGGCCCCAATCGCATCGGGCAGGGCATTGAGTTCGATTATTGCTGTGTCCACGCCGCGTTTGCCCTGAGGGACGAGGGATTCGAATCCATCATGGTGAATTGCAATCCCGAGACGGTGTCAACGGACTACGACACGTCCGACAAGCTCTATTTTGAGCCGCTCACGGTAGAGGACGTGCTCAGCATCTACGAAAAGGAAAAGCCCGAGGGAGTCATTGTGCAGTTCGGCGGTCAGACGCCCCTGAACATCGCCAACGAGCTCGCAGAGGCCGGGGTCAGGATCATCGGCACCGCACCGGATATCATTGATCTGGCGGAGGACCGGGATCGTTTTCGAATCCGGATGCGAAAGCTGGGGATCCCCGAACCCGATTCGGACATGGCAAGCAATCTGGAAGAGGCGCTCCGGGTGGCGGAAAGGATCGGGTATCCCCTGATGGTGAGACCCTCTTATGTCCTGGGAGGGAGGGCCATGGAGGTGGTGCACGATGAGGAAATGCTCAGGCGCTATTTGATGGCCGCTGTGGATGTGTCGCCCGAGCGCCCCGTATTGATCGACAAGTTCCTGGAGAACGCCATCGAAGTGGAAGCCGACGCAGTTGCGGACGGAACGGATGCCTTTGTCCCTGCGGTAATGGAGCACATCGAGCTGGCCGGGATCCATTCCGGAGATTCGGCCTGTGTGATTCCACCCATCAGCATTCCCACCAAGCACCTGGAAACCATTTACGACTACACCCGCAGAATCGCCATCGAACTGGGAGTCGTGGGCTTGATGAATATCCAGTACGCCATTGCCCATGACACGGTCTATATCCTGGAGGCCAATCCCAGGGCTTCGAGAACCGTCCCGCTGGTCTCCAAAGTCTGCAATATTCCCATGGCGAGAATCGCCACACAGCTCATGCTCGGAAAGAAGCTTCAGGACCTGGATATCAATCCAAAGTCCATTCCTCATTTCGGGGTGAAAGAGGCGGTTTTCCCTTTCAACATGTTTCCGGAGGTCGATCCATTGCTTGGTCCGGAGATGCGATCCACCGGGGAGGTGCTCGGAATGGCCGATTCTTTCGGGCTCGCCTTTTTCAAGGCCCAGGAGGCCGCCCAGCAGGCATTGCCTACGGAAGGCACAGCTCTCATCACCGTGTCGGAAAAGGACCGCCCCGCCTTGCTTGAGGTGGCGAGGCAGTTTCAGAACTTGGGTTTCAAAATTAGGGCCACGGAAGGGACCTTGCGCTTTCTCGAGGAAAATGCCATCCCCGCCGAGCGCATACTGAAAATGCATGAAGGCAGACCCAACATTGTCGATGAAATCAAGAACAACGAGATACACCTGGTGATCAACACTCCCAGCGGAAAGCTGAGCAAGCACGACGACTCCTATATCCGAAAGACGGCCATTCAGTACAAGGTGCCCTATATTACGACACTCGCCGCAGCCCTTGCCGCGGCAAAGGGCATCGGCGCCTATCGAAAAGCGGCAGGAAAAGTGAAATCGCTCCAGGACTACCACAAAGATATCAAGTAGCGAGACCTTCAGCAGAAGCTGTCCAGGGAGAAAAGTGATGATGGATGGAATCGTAGGCCTTTACGGCGAAGGGGACGGGGAATTGGTGAGCAAGACCTTCCTGGCTACAGCGGCATGCCAGCACAGGGGCAAAGCGAGCACGGGGGTTGCCGTAGGGAATGGAAAGGGGATTTACGTCCACAAAGGTCTGGGCAGAATCGCCGAAGTTATCGATCACAACATCATCCGCACATTTCAGGATCTCGAACCTGTGGCCGCCATAGGCAACATCGGATACACAAAGCGGAAAACCCCGGAGAAGATTAACGCCGAGCCGATCAGGATCTTCCCGAAACGGGAGTCGCGCTATGATGTCGTGCTGACTATGGACGGATACCTGATCAAAGAAGACGATATCAAGGCCGATCTCATGTCGGATTACAACTTCCAAACAGATAACAAGACGGAGGTAGTCGGGCCGCTGCTGCACAGGCA
>CAYVUX010000128.1:3630-8483 GCA_964455075.1 uncultured Desulfobacteraceae bacterium
ATTTCGTTCGAGGTCGGACACAGGCTTTTGGAATGGCTCCGGGGAAGGGCCACGTTTGCCCTGGTTGCGTTGATCTACAACGGAAAGGAGACCGCGCTCATTGCATTGAATGATGAGTTGGCCTTCGAGCCGTTCTGTTATGCGATGATCGGAAAGACATTCGTAGCCAGCTCAGAGTCGTGTTCCCACAGGCGGCTCAACGGGAACACGGAGAAAGAGTATGACGGCGCGGAGATGACCCTCTGTACCTCGCGCGGGATGGAAACCAGAAGGCTTTTGGAAAAGGACCCCATGCCGGACGTTTTCCAGGGGGTCTATTTCGGCAACGTGGGCTCCCACTTTCGGGGAAAAGAGATTTTTCAGATCAGGCGGGAACTGGGCCTGGAACTGGTCGATCTTTACAAGGAATCCAAGGCCGATGTGGTTATCCCCAATCCGGAATCGGGTTGGGGCGTTACCGTGGGGATCGCCGAAGGTCTTGGGAAGAATCTGTACCCGGCGCTGATCAAACTCCCTCAGGCGGTGAGGACGTTCCAGGAGGGCGAGAGAAACATAAGGAACCAGGAAGTCGGCCTTAAATTCGGCGGGATAGACTCCCTGTTGAGGGACAAGAACGTGGCCATGGGAGACGACAGCATTGTGAGGGGAACCGTTTCCGAGGGAGGCTCCGTCTGGGTGGTTTATAACGCAGGGGTGAGATTTCTCGAATTCTGGGTGTCTTACGGGCCCATGTTTTTTCCTTCATTCAAAGAGTGGCACAGGGGCATTGAATGCCTTCAGGAGCTCGCCGTGCAAAGGGCATTTAAAGACAGCAATCCCTACGACAAATCGTTGGAAGAAATCAACGGGGCCATTGCAAAGCTGATCCGCGTGGATGAGGTGAAGTACAACAGCCAGGAGAGGATTGCGAAGGTCGCGGGAAATGGATCTTTCCAGGCCCTTGACGCCAGCTACCCCATTGAAGAGAGGTATTGGCCCGACTGGCTGAAGGTGGAAGTGGACGCTTTCCACAAATGCCGCCCTCGGGCTATGTGAAAATGTCCTTTGTTTTTTGCTCTGTCGGCCGTCATACAGGCATCGGTTCGCCCGCCCGAGTCTCCGGCAAACCCGGTCTGTGAGTGCCGGACCCAAGAACTGGTTTTTTCGGTGCTACTAGGCGTTCGCAGCGGGAGTGAATGCCACGGCGGAGAAACTGACAGCGGATTGGGTGGCCTCTTCGTGCCAGACATCGTAGTCGAGGACCTCGCCCCTGCACTCCGGCAACACCTCGAGCATACAGGCCAATGCGGAAAAACCGCATACGTTGAATCGGTCATTGACCGCGCTCGATTCTTCCCAGAAGCCGGAAGCGTCAAACGCGCACAGACGATTCAGCAGGCGTGTGTCATGGGCCCTTGAATCGGGGGCCAAGGTGCGGGCCGATGCCTCATGCCCGAATTTCGGGCCGATGTGTGAAAAGTCCACGCCGGCGACCACCAGGGTCCGGTCGCTCTTCTCCCCCAAGATCCGCCGCAATTCCTCAATGAATCCCCCGGCCTTTTCCAGGTAGTCTTCTCTGGTGCAATGGGACAGGCAGACCTGTGGAGATCCGCAAAGGATCGGCAGGATGGTGAATCGGGCGTGAGGAAACAGGTGCTGGAGGAAAAGAACCTGAAATTCGATGGAGTGTTCGGTGCGGTGTGCAAAGTCGTCCCCTGCCACGGCGCCGCCGCCCTTTTCCCGGAGCCGTTCAAAGAGCTCTCTTTCGGCCTTTACCTCCCCGAGGGGCGTTTGAAAGGTCTTGGGAGTGAGGGAAAAGAGCCCTTCAGCCATGTAATGGCCCACGCCCAGGACGACAATCGTGGAGGGGTTTGCGTGCCTGATCGAGCGGTAGGCGCTCGCATACACCTTCTGTCCCGCGGAGAGGTCGATATGCGGGGCCACGAGAGCGCAAATATTTTCGGACGGATCTTGAGCGTCCTTCCCCCCCTCGAGGATATCATCCAGCCTGCTTTTCAGCTCCCGGGGCCTCGCCGGGTAGGAGTGGCCTGCATGGCTTGCGGATCTCCGGTCCGAGCGAACAAACTCTTGGATCAGGCGGCCTTTCGCATCCCGGAACCTCCTGCTTTCCAGCAGGTACAACCGGTCCAGCTCGGCAAGGAGTTTCTCCACCTCTGCTCTTCCCACCAGCAGCCCGCCCTGCTGGTGCATGAGGGCCACCTGAAGGTCCTGAACACGGGTGTTTCCGTCCAACATGGAGAGAAGGCGGTAGATCGGAAGAGGAAGGGCCGTGCCCTCTCGAACGAGTCCCAGGGGATCCCGTATGAGGACCGCTTGCTTTCCCTCGTGCCGGATAGGAAACAAATCGAGATCCCTTCGCGCGCGGGGAATCATTTCGTCCATGGCCAAAGAACTCCTGTTCGAGATGAAATCCGGCTCGGAAAAATGTTTCCCGGAGCGAGAATGCCCTTGGGGTCAAAGGTTCTCTTCACGGCTTTCATGGCTTCGATGACCGGCTCGGGATACTGGATCGAGAGATGCCCCGCTTTGAGTTTTCCGATGCCGTGCTCGGCTGCAATGGTTCCCCCGAGCTCCACGGCTTTCCTGGCCATGAGAACATCCACCTGCTCTGCAATGTCCCGTTCCTTGGCGTTCCCGGCAATGAAGTTGAAGTGAGGATGCCCCTGGCCGATGTGGCCGTATTGCACGATGGGAATCTCTCCGAGCAAATGACGAATGGAATCGTAATACGCGAAGAGCTCGTGAAGTCTGGAGTAAGGAACCGCCCAGTCCGTGGAAATTTTGCATCCCCCGTTCTTCACGGCCCGGGCGCTCTGTTCGTTCATGCTTTCGGGAACATGGTGGCGAAGATCCCGCAGATGGCGTTTCTGCCCCTCTGTGAGAGCGACCTGCGTGTCTGCGGAAAGGGTTGTGTGCCTTTCGATCAAGCGGAACCACTGCCCCAGGAATCGCTCCCTGTCTTTTTCACCGCCGTATTCCTGATCGAAATATACCATCACACGGGCCGAGCGAGGGATCGAAAGTCCTTCGGCCTTCGTCCGGATGATGCCCAGAGCGCCTTCGTCCAGGAACTCTATGCTGGTGGGGCGGAGTCGGGAGTTGTTCCTTGCTTCCACGACAAAGTCCAGGGCGCAGCGCATTTCAGGGAAAAACGCCATGCCGAGAAACGCTGCCTGAGGGGGAGATGCGAGGCGGAGTTCCACTTCGGTCACCACGGCCAAGGTTCCCTCGGAACCTACGAGGATTGTGGCGGGATCGTAGAACGATCCGAACCCGCAGCAGTTCTTCTCATTGTCGCGGTTGACGAGTTCGAGGACCCGGCCTTGGCCGTCGATTCCCCGGATCCGACGAACCCATTTGCGCGTACTCCCGTACTTGAGCCCTGCGGCGCCCGAGGCGTTTGTGGCCACGTTCCCGCCAAGGGTGCATTCCCCTTCGCTCGTCGGATCCGGAGGGTAGAAAAGCCCCGCCTCTCGAATGCGCTCCTTGAATTCCGCTACAACCAGTCCAGCCTCCGCAACCGCGGTACGGTCGTCTGCACCCAGATCCTTCAGGCTATTCATGCGCTCCATAGAGATGGCGATACCGCCTTGCGCCATGGATGCGCCGGTGAGGGAGGACCGCAGGCCCTGGACGGTCGCCGGAGTAGCGGTTGCGGCACAATAGCGAATAATTTCCGCTACGTCTTGCTCGGTTTCGGGCCGGCAAACCGCGTCAAATTCGCCGCGAAGCCCCAATGCATCCTCGCTGTATGAGGCGACAATATCCGGGTCGGAAATGAGCCCCGGCAGATCCCTTGAGCGATTCATGGGTTTCGGACTGCGGTGACCAGGGCGCACAACAGCAGGCCCTGAGGATGCGGAATCATGTCCTTTGCCTCATGGATTCCCTGAGCTTTTTGGTGGCTTCCGGATCCACTTCGAGGGATTCAGGGTCGAGCACTACGCCGTAGAGCTCTCTCGCGGCTTGGAGGCTCACGTATTCGTTCCGTACATCTTCCTGGACCCGTTCAGGATCTCTCTCGAGAGGTTCGCCGTACCCGCCGCCCCCCGCCGCGTCCATCAGGACCAGGTCTCCGGGGTAGAGTTGCGTCAGGCCGTACGGATTTCCGGGCTTTTCGTTGACCAGGAACCGGGCCTTTGCCGCGGGCTTCCCGCGGAAAAGGCCTTCGGGAGCATACCGGTATCTGCCGCCCTGAATGCCCAATGTGACGGGGGGCACGGGAGCGTACTCGTCGTCGGGAATCCTGAGGACCATTCTGCGTCCAAGACCGCCTTTCATCCTTCCGGCTCCGCCTGAGTCCATGATGAGTTCCCTCTTTTCCACGATCAAGGGGGTGTCGCTTTCGAATATCTCAACGGGCGTGTTGGCGCCGTTGGCCGGAAAGATGTAACAGTAATGGCCGTCGTTTTTCGAACCGGCGCCCATGCCCCCGCCCCGAATGCGGACGGAATGCCACGGCCTTCCGTCATGAAATTTGCCGTACAGTACGTTCATGGACGCCGGAGTCCCGCCGCTTCCGGCAATAACCCGATCCGGGAGGGCTTCCGCCATGGCCCGGTAGATGATTTCCGTGACGAAATGCCCGACTTGCATGCGGGCGGCCACGGCTGCGGGAAATCTGCAGTGGACGACGCTTCCTTCCGGGGCCTTCATGGAAATGGGGGCTGCACAACCGTCGTTATTCGGAATGTCCGGGTCGAACATGCTCTTCATGGCCATGAACACGTAAGCATACGTAAAATTGTACACCACATTTCCGCCCCAGTCCACCTGGGGGGAAGATCCTGCCAGATCCACCAGGATGTCGCTTCCCTTCACCTGAACGGCGACCTTGATGACAAGGTCTTCTT
>CAYVUX010000129.1:0-8097 GCA_964455075.1 uncultured Desulfobacteraceae bacterium
ATTCGGGTGCCTCCGCCGCCGGATCCGGGTGCGGAACCCCGCAGGCTTTATAGCACCCCCGCTCCGGGAGACTATTCGATCCGGACGAACGTTTCCCCCCGCTTTTCCACGGTTCCTTCTGTCATCAGCTTTTCGAGATGCTTTTTCATGTGAAGCCGTTCCCCGAGCTTGTAGAAGGACGCGGGTTCACGGGGTTTGCCATAGATGATCCATGCGTCCACGATGTCTTCGAGGGTGCGCGGTCTTTTGAGCACCTCGAGGAGCTTTTTCTCCCTTCGGTCGATCACTCCCAGGTAACGGTCCCAGAGCTCTCCGGGCTCCTCTTCGAACACGCCATGTTCGTGGCCTGCAATCCATACCTTCGCCGGGATTGACCTGAGGCGGTTCACGGATTGAATGGTTTCTTCGATGCTTGAATGGACGTCTCCGTACCACGGCCCGAAAGGGGTCAAGTCGTAGTCCCCGAGGAAGAGCACCGCGGGTTCTCTGAAGAACAGGGACACGTGGCCCGGCGTATGGCCCGGAGAACCGATCACCCCCACGGTTATGCCTGGAAAATGGAATACTTGTCCGTGTTCCAGAAAAAAGTCCGGCTTTCGAGGCCGGAAGTGGAACTGTTCCTTTAAAATGTTCCGCCAGAACTCCCTCTCCCGGTTTCCGACTTGTCCGTATGAATCAATGAAGAGGTCGAGGTCCGAAAGTGGAGGGGCGTCGGCCTCCGATATCCGTAAGGGGAGGTCGTCGAAGAGGTCAAGATGCTTCAGGTGATCTTCATGCCAGTGGCTGAGCCACACTTCCCGGACACCGGGTTTCTCCTTGAGTTCCACCAACCGGTCTCTCCGGGAAGCCGGATCGATCAAGACGCCCTCGCCCTCGATGTAGAGAGAATGGCAGGCGGGATATCTCCCCCTGTTATTTCCGGGAAGAAACCTCACGGGTCCGAATTGTCTTTCCTCCAGGGCATTGAAATTCGGTCTTTGCATGATTCCGTTTTCCTCGGTTTGAAATGATGCCATGGGCCGGGACAGGCTTTCTCAATCCGGCCGGTCTTGACGGGCGTGAAAAAATGCCCCAGCCGGTTGGAAATATGTGCACAGGGGAGCCGCGCCTTGTCAAGAGCCGTTGTGTTGTATTGTCCGGGCGATCACTCAAGTCGGCACAAAAGGGCCTTGAAGTTTTCTCTCCTGCGTCCATAATAGGATCCTCGGACCGCGATGGCTGGAAAAACACGCCCATCACGTGTTTCGCAGCGACTGCGATGCCGTGTGGGCGCGAACGGTCGACTCTCCAACCCGGAAACGGTTTTGACTTCACTCTCCGAGGGGGAAGTTCGGTGAAATTGAGCCGAAAAGAATTCGACAGGAGCGTCAAGCGTGCGATCTCCCGTATTCCCCTGGAGATCCAAACCCATCTTCAAAACATTTTGATTTCCGTCCAAAAGAAGCCTTCCCCCGAGCTGTTGGAGGAAATGGGTCTTCCGCCCGACGGGCTCCTTTTCGGCCTCTACGAGGGAGTTCCCCTTATGGAACGCTCCCTGGTGGAGCCTCCGCTTTACCCGGACACAATCTTCCTGTTCCAGGAGGATCTCGAAGAGGTGTGCGATGCGGTCGAGGAACTGGAAAGAGAAATTGAAATCACCGTGGTGCATGAGATCGCCCACTTCCTGGGAATCGATGAGGAGCGCCTGGCGGAGCTTGGTTATGCCTGAGATGAAAAAGGTCTGCCTCTTGCTGGTTATCGGTGGACCCGTTAAGGACGGCACGGGATGTCCGGTGCCGTTTGGTTCCCATCAACTGCAATATGAAAGACTGGAGGAGAAGTGATGAAACACTCGGCTTGGGCGGTGCTCTGTGTGCTGGGATTGTTGGGATGGTGCGGATGCGTCCCCGGCTCGCTCGGGGAATTCCACCTGGAAGAAGATGTGATTTCTCCGCCCCCGGATATGATGGGAAAGTGGCGCCCGCTTATCATCATGGGTGACGAGGTGGGAGAGGAGAACATTCGGCCGTGGATCATCGGCGAAGACCAAATGGCGACCTCCGATGGGGAGAACAGAGAAGCGCACATGGAATACATCCTCTTCCGGGTGGGGAAGCACATCTTCTGTGACAGCTTCCCCGGAGGACCCGGTTCCGCTCTCGAGGCGAACAGCATCTGGCTGGCCCACGTCGTCCCCATTCATGTCCTCTCCAAGGTGGAGATGGAGGGGAAGATGCTTCGTTTCGTTCCTTTGAACACGGACTTTGTGCGGAAGAAGATCGAGGAAAAGGAGCTTTCCTTTCGCTACACGGAGAAAGAGGGCTATTGTCTCTTTAACGAGCCCCCCGAACGATGGAAGGAAATGCTCACGAAGTACGGAAACGAGAAAGACGCCTTTTCCCGGGAACGGATGTTCGAACTTACAAAGATGTGAAAAAAAGGTTCTTCCGGAAAATGCGCACCTGTCTGATTCGGAATAGCTCGCGAAGAGGTGTCGGTGATTCGAAAAAGACGTCATTCCGGACGACCGAAGCGAAGCAAGGGAGATCCGGAATCCAGGTAACCCCCATCTTTTCGCGAACTCCTGGATCCCGGATCGCGCCCTGCTTCACAGGGCTTGTCCGGGATGACGAATTACGACACAGTCTCCTTCGTCGGAATAATGGCGTGAACTTCCAGGACATCAGAATGCCACGATTTCTCATTCCCCTTCAACGACATAAGGATGGGGAAAACCGAATGACCAGTTTTTGGGAGCGTTGGGTACCCATTTTCCGGAAGAATCAAAAAAATCGTTTTTGGAAAACCATTTCGTTTCGGTAGGTGCACGCCGCGGGGAGTGTCATGAAGGAAATTCATTTTGCGGAGATAGGCGGCATCAAGGTCGGTCACGCGCAGGATCTGGATGCGGCGACAGGATGCACGGTGGTGATCCATGAGGAAGGGGCCCCGGCCGGGGTGGATGTTCGCGGCGGGGCCCCGGGAACGCGCGAGACGGATCTTTTGCGCCCCGGGAATCTGGTGGAAAAGGTCCACGCGGTGTTCTTGGCGGGAGGAAGCGCATTCGGGCTGGATGCCGCGGCCGGCGTCATGGAATATCTGGAGGATAGGAAGGTGGGCTTCGACGTTCAGGTGACCCGGGTTCCCATCGTGTGCGGTGCGGTCCTTTTCGACCTTCTCCCGGGCGATCCCCGCGTGAGGCCGGACAGGCAAATGGGCCGGCGGGCCTGTGAAAAAGCCACGGGATGGGAGAAGCGGCAGGGAAATGTGGGAGCGGGTGCGGGGGCCTCTGTGGGCAAGATCCTTGGAATGGAACGCGCCATGAAAAGCGGCCTGGGCATGTATGCTCTTCAGACCGGCGAGCTCAAAATCGGGGCCGTCGTGGCCGTGAACTGCTTGGGGGATGTGGTGGATCCGGTTATCGGAGAGCGTTTGGCGGGCCCCCTGGATGCAGACGGAAAAACGCGGATGGACACGGAAGAGATCATGGTCGCGTCGCATTCACGAACAGGGAATCTCTTTGCCGGAAATACGACCATCGGCATCATCGCGACAAACGCCGAGCTGGGGAAGTCCCAGGCGACCAAGGTCGCATCCATGGCCCAGAACGGATACGCCAGGGTCCTTCGCCCCGCGCACTCCATGGTGGACGGGGACACGGTTTTCACCATGTCAGCGGGCGAAGTGAAGGCCGACCTGAGCGTGCTGGGGCTCCTTGCTGCACGGGTCATGGAAAGGGCGATCATCGCCGCTGTCAAGAATACGACCTCTCTTTGCGGGCTCCCCTGTTACCGGGATCTGTGCGAACGGAAACGGGACGAGGGGGCCCCCAAAGAATTTTAGCGAAGAGGGTGCCATGGGCATGAGACAATGGGCGGTCGCCGTGTGTCTTGTACTCCTTTGGGGATGCACCGGCCTGCCCGAGGGCGTTGCTCCCGTAGGAGACTTTGAGCTCAACCGCTACCTCGGAACCTGCTATGAAATCGCGAGGTTGGATCACTCCTTTGAACGTGGACTCAGCCGGGTTTCGGCTGTGTACTCGGCTCGTGATGACGGGGGCGTGGAGGTGGTGAACCGTGGTTTTGATGAAGGCTCCGGCGAATGGAAAGAGGTCAAAGGAAAGGGCTATTTCGTCGAGGGACCCCATACGGCCCGCCTGAAGGTCTCCTTTTTCGGCCCCTTCTACGGGACGTACAATGTCATTCGGCTGGACCGGGGCCGGTACGCGTATTCCATGGTGTGCGGGGCCGACCGCTCCACCCTCTGGATCCTGTCGAGAAGCCGCACCCTGGACCGAAAAATCCTCCGCGATCTGGTGCAATACGCAAAAGATCTCCGCTTTGATACGGAGGGGCTCATTTTCGTCGATCAAAGTCCGCCCGAATCAAGGAATTCCGGCTGATCAGACATCGGAATGCAACGGCTGCTCGTGTCCTGTCAGTTACTCGTCACTGGACGTACTGACAAACTCCCGAATACGGGTATGGGCGATGAGCTGATCCAGGGTGGACATGGTGAATACCTTCCCGTCCAACCTTAAAAGCATTTGCCGCATGTCCTCTCGCCGCTCTCTGAACCCCCGCCCGTCAATACAGGCCGCCACTTCATAGTGAGGACGGCCTTCCGCCACATGCTGATTGCGCTGGGTCTCCAATTCCTTGATCCTGGCCACCTTGTCCCTTGCAGTGCCGTCATCACTGGTTAGTTTGGCCTCGATAACCACAACGGGGCGAATCTCGTCCGGAATACAAAAATCGGGAGCCTGCCCGAATCCCGGGATCCGCTCAGCCCGTTGGGTTTTGCGATAGGTGACCCCTTTTCTTCGCAAATGATCTTCTATAGCATTTTCTATGGTCTCGCCCACCAGCTCTGAAACTGCATCGCGATGGGCCGCAAAAGGCCGTCCCAGATAACGTTCATAGAGCAATACAGCGTAAGGGATGTTCTCTTTGGCCGCATATTGAAGGGATTCGAGTCCTTGTGCGCTGTCGAACTTGGCCATACGATGGACCACGCCGTTCACTGGATTAGGCGCACCTTTGTTCAAAAAATAGACGGCGGTCTGGATCAATGTGTCTATTCTCACAAGGTTGATAGGCCGCTCTGCCTGGGATCCCTTCTCTCTGTGCTTTGTAAGTCGTGTTTAGCATGTGGTTTCAAGACGCTCGACATACCCGATATTCTCCCGGCATCTGCGATCCAGTGTGCGGGCTGCATTTTGGGGAACAACCACATCGTATTGGGATTTGGCCAGTTCGGCCCATTCGGGCGGTGTCATCCCGAGCATGGACCTGAGAACACAGAATACTCGACTGTCTTGAAGGATCGCAGCGAATATGCGGTCTATGGTGAAATTTCGGAAAGCATGTGTCCGTTTTTTCAATACCTCGTAGGCGGTACGGAAATCGTCGTAGTTTATGAAGGCCGTTCCTGTAGGCATCAACAGAAACCCTGAACCCAAGTCCGAGATGGTTGCTTCCACCATCTCCTCCAACTTTTCTCTGAGTTCATTGGGGTTTAGTTCAAAAGGTCTCATCGAGTCACATACCTCTCCAACTCCCTAGAAGGTGATTGCCTCTTCTTTTTCAGCATAGACAGCTGCGGGTTCGCCCGCAGTCAGGCGTCTCGATCTGGGAAGGCTCTCAGGATCCAAGTTCAGAAATCTTTCCACAGAGGACAGGCCGCCGAACTTATCAATCCACCCGGCCATTTCTTGGAGTCTCTCTGCTGCCTGCTTGTTTGGATCCCATGTCTTGCGGAGAGCCCAGATAGCCAGGCGGATCAGATGACCGTAGGTGATACACCTCAAATCGCCATAATGTATCCTGACCTTTGCCTTTCTCAGTGCATCCACGTTGTCCTGAACCAGCTGCGCCAGGGATTCAGGAGACTCAGTGAGCCATGCTTTGGGGAATCCCCCTGTAGTCCGGCAGACAAAAACCGTATCGATAATGGAAGATCCGGTGCCGTTAATATGAATGGAGGCCCCCATTTCCGCAGGACACGGCAGGGAGGCGGAACAGGTAGGCCCGGCATCGAGGATAGCCACGGCCACGGGATAATAGGCGCTGAGGGCATTGTGGTGATAGGTAAACACCAAGGGCGAGCCCGGCTTCAAAGCCTTTGTCATCTGCCTGAACACCGATGACAGCCCTTCCGTAAAATTCTCGGGACCTCGCTTCATGCTTTCATTGGCGGTCAATTCGTTCACATGTCGGGTGGAGGTCACATGAAAGCCGGTCTCTTGTTTGCCCACCAATTGACGGAGCCACACATAACAGAAATCCATGAGCTCTGCGTACTGAACGTTCCCGAGATAGGGCGGGTCCGTAAACACGGCGTCCAGGCTGTTCGGATTCAGCACCTTCAGCGTAGAATCCGCACAGGAAAGGTCTATGATTCTTTGAGTAATGCACAGGTGATGCGAAAGAAATTAAAAACCGGTGTGAGTTTCTGGCGAGCGGTGAAAGATCCCTTTATGAAACGGGATGTAAATAGAAACGAAGTGACAGAAGTCATAAAGTCCATATTGAAAAAAGGCAATGGAACCTACAGGGATTCTTTGCCATACCTGAATATTCCCAAATCCGAGCATAAAAAATTTCTGGATTTTATTAACGATCATAATCTCAAGTAATTTTTCGGTATATATTCCGAATTTGCAGAAAATCATTTCGAATTGTCAAAAGCCGCATCAATAAATAAAACCACCGGATTTACGATTTTCATACTTTGAATCTTATCTGTTATCATTCCGAATAAAACCCATAATACAATCCGGGACATGCATGATTCCTTTTGATAACAAAGGGTTTTGGCCGTGTTTATGGTTGGAATGTAACTTGCTTCAACCAGTCATGACTGTAAAAATTAAAAGGAGGCAGGTATGTTTAAACCGGAAATTATCGGTGTGGTGAGTTGTTCGGTGTGCAGCGCTTGCGGGGTCTGCGGGGTTTGTCCCCTGCCCATCATTCCATCCGCTGCCGTAGGGGTATGCCTTGATTGTCTTACCCATCTCATCTGATTGATTCTTTAAAACCGGAAGGGAGTATTGATTTACTCCCTTTTTTTTTGGGACCTGCCAGATGGGTTAAGAACCGGAATGAATAGAAAAACATTAAGGAGAAAAAATGTGGGGCAAATACCCGGTATTAAACAGTGATGTAAGCCTGGAATTATCTGGTGGTTTATCAAGGGTTATATCCAGAAAGGGGAGATTTAAGACTTTTCATATTAACCGGCATGGTGCAGAACTGCTGCTGAATTCGAATGGCCAAAGTCAATTGCAGGAAATTGTTGAGAATATTGCACCAGGCAGGATGAATCGGCGGAGCCGGGAATACGTGGCGGAATTCCTGCAAAGACTGGTGGGAGATGGAATATTACATTTGAAAGAAAAACCTTTTAAGAAATCTATTGCTACAGTGGGCTCACTGGATTACATTGTGCCGCAGGTAATAAGCCTGGAGTTAACCGAAAAGTGCAATTTCAGTTGCAGGTATTGTTATCAGAATTCCCATAACAAGAGAGAAAAAAATCTCCAGAATCCGATCGAAATGCTGAAAAAATTCAAGGAAATGAATGTTCTGGGATTTGAACTGACGGGGGGTGAACCCTTTATGCATCCGCAGATTGAGGAGATCATTTCCTTTATAACCGCCAATTTCTATATACTGGGGATAATTACCAATGGCAGTCTGGTGGAGGAGAAACACCTGAGTTTACTGCATAATGTGAAATGCAGGGTAGCCGTATCCACCTGTCTCGACGGGAATAATCCAGAGACTGTTGAGATGACTACGGGCAGAAAGGGCAGTTTCGAAATGGAACTGAACGCAATCAGACGGGTAAAAAAGCACGGTTTGATCAACAGGGTGGGGATGGTCGTGGATGATCCTGATAAGATTGGAATAATTGAAGATACCCTCAAACTTGCCAGGGAGCAAGGTGCGGATTCTTTTATCATTACACCGACCATTAATTTTGGGCGGGGAGCGGATGTGCAGAACAAATTTACCATTGAAGATCATCTGAGACTTAACGATATAATTCAGGAATTACATGTGAAGTACAAGGGTTTTGTAAACCGGGAGGTAGATCGTTTGGATATCGATTTGG
>CAYVUX010000129.1:8107-8463 GCA_964455075.1 uncultured Desulfobacteraceae bacterium
TGACCAATTGCGGGGGCGGTCACAAGAATATTACGATAAACTGGGACGGGATTATGAAGCCATGTCCCATGGTACCGGCCGATGATTTATCAATTGGAGTCTGGGATGATATTCAGCAACCTGAAATCCAGAAAAAGATGCAATCATATTTATCGTTGAAGGCCCCTGGCGAAGATGTATGTAAAAATTGTAAATATTTCGCCTACTGTTATAATTGCTTCGTGCGTGGTCTAAAAGCCGGCAGGCAGAATCCTTATTGTAAATGGATGGAGACAAACAAAGAAATTATCATGGAGATCAGGGTTTGATCCGCGTACAGGATATCACAAAGGACTTTGGCGCCAGAAAGGTTCTGC
>CAYVUX010000130.1:0-2470 GCA_964455075.1 uncultured Desulfobacteraceae bacterium
AGGACCATCCCCTTGTCTTCTTCGGGCAAAAAACTCTTGGGATTGGTCTTGAACAGCCCGTAGGAAACACCCAAAACCAGAATCAAGATTAAACCGACCACGGCCATCCGGCGGATCAGCCAGGCGGCCGCTGCCACATACGTATTGCGCGAGGCGTTGAGCATGCGGCTGAACCAGGCCAGGGGGCCGCGGCGGATGCTTTTCGATTTGCGCAGGAAAACGGCGCAAAGGGCCGGGCTAAGGGACAGGGCATTGATACTGGAGAGTACCACCGCAACACAGATTGTCACTGCAAACTGACGATAGATCTGGCCGGTGATGCCGGGCAGAAACGCAACCGGCACAAAAACAGCCAACAGCACAAGCGTCGTGGCGATGATGGGACCGCTCACCTGCTGCATCGATTTGAGGGCGGCTGATTTGGAGTCGAGGCGCTCCTCTTCCAAGATCCGCTGCACGTTTTCCACCACCACAATGGCATCGTCCACTACCAGTCCGATGGCCAGGATCAAGGCAAACAGGGTGATGGTGTTGGCGCTGTAGCCCATTGCCAGGAGCACGGCGAAGGTGCCGATGAGCGACACCGGGATGGTCACCGATGGAATCAGGGTGGCGCGCCAGTCCTGAAGAAACAGGAATGTCACCCCCACCACCAGGGCGAAAGTGATCAACAGCGTGAAAGTAATCTCTTTGACGGCCTCAGACACATAGGCGGTGGCGTCGTAGGTTAGATCGTAAGCCACGTCCTCGGGCAAAAGCGGTTCCAGGCGTTTGAGCTCCCGCTTTACATTGCTGATGGTCTGCAGGGAATTGGCGCCCGGTTTTTGATAAATTCCCACCTGTATCGATGGCTTGCCGTTGAGGGTGCCGCGAGTGCCATAAAAGTTTCCGCCCAGCTCCACCCGGGCTATGTCCCGGATACGGACCAACCCGCCCTGGTCGTTGGTCCGTACAATAATGTTTTCGAATTCTCCCGGCTCTTTCAGGCGCCCCTTGACCTGGAGGGTATATTGAAGCTGCTGATTTTCGTCTGTGGGGGCGGTGCCGATGGCTCCGGCCGCGGCCTGGATGTTTTGGCTTTGGACCGCGGCAATCACATCATTCGGGGTAAGGCCCAAGGCCGAGAGTCTCTTCGGATCAAGCCAGATCCGCATGCTGTAATCCTGAGCCCCGAAAACCGTGACGTCCCCGACCCCTTCCACCCTCAGAAGGGCATCTCGAATGTTGATGTTGACCCAGTTGCCCAGAAAAAGCCGATCATAGGTAGCCCTGGGAGACAGAAAACTGAGCAATCCCATCAAGTCGGGGGAGCGCTGCCGTACCGAAATTCCCTCATTGTTGACGATGGAAGGGAGCTTGGTCTCGGCCTGCTGGATACGGTTCATCAAATTGACTTGGGCCATGTCCGGATCCGTACCCACGGCAAAGGTGACCGACAGTCTGTAGGTTCCGTTATTGGCACAGGTCGAGGACATGTAGATCATGTCTTCCACCCCGTTGACCTCCCCCTCAATGGGCGCCGCAACCGAGGCGGCGACTTCCTCGGCGTTGGCGCCGGGGTACACCGCTGACACACGGATTGTGGGGGGCGTGATGTTCTCCGGATACTGGGCCACCGGGATGTTGAGCAGGGCCAATGTTCCGGCCAGGGTGACGACCAGGGACAAGACCATGGCCATCCGGGGCCGTTCGATAAAAATCCGGGATATCATTTCAGTGTGCTCCCTTGATCCCGGCCCAAGGGCGCGGCTTGGACTTTCAGACCCGGCCGGACTTTTTGAATCCCCTCAACCACGACCATTTCGCCGGGAGTCAGACCGGTTTCTATCGCCCACACCGTCTCCAGCATCTCGGCGGTTTTAATGCGCCGCTGCTGCACCTTGTGCTCACGATCCACCACAAAGACATAACGGCCCTCGCGGTCCTCGAGGACTGCGGGCTGAGGAACCACAGGCTTTTTCTCGGGTTGACTGCGACTGACGAGCACTGTCACGTACTGGCCCGGCACGAGAAGGCCGTCGGGGTTGGCGAACCTGGCGCGAAAGGCGATGGTTCCGGTGCCGGAGTCCACTTCATTCGCCAGGAAGTCGGCACGGCCGGTGGGCTTATAGATTTCTCCGTTGGGGAACTGTAATTGAATCTTCTGTTCTTTGAATTCTTCCAGAATGCCCTTTGATTGCGTTTTCTGAACCTTGAACAGTTCATTTTCGCTGATGGAAAACACCACTCGGATGGGGTCGATTTGAACGATCCGAGCCAGGGTGCCGGAGTCAGGGCCTACGAGATTGCCTCTGGTAAAATAGTTCTTGCCGATGCGCCCTGTGATGGGCGCCTTGATGGTGGTATATCCCAGATTGATCCTGGATTGCTCCAGGGTGGCTTCGGCCTCCTCGAGCGAGGCCTTGGCCTGGGCCATTTCGCTCTCAGCGGTTTCGATATCGGTCGCAGAGACGGCCTCTCTATCGGCGGT
>CAYVUX010000130.1:2480-4706 GCA_964455075.1 uncultured Desulfobacteraceae bacterium
TGCTTGGCGAAGAAGCATAAAAAAAGAATCGCACCCGAAATATAATATCGTTTCAGGTACTGCTGGGTTAAGGTGAAGGTGGCCCTGGCCTGGGCGACCCGGGCTATGTCTGCATTCATTTTGGCCTCGTAGGGTGCCTTTTCGATTTGATAAAGGGTATCCTCGGCCTTCACCAGCGCACCTTCTTTAAATACCACTTCCTGGAGATAGCCGCTGACCTGAGCGCGGAGATCCACTTTCTGGATGGCCTCAACCCGGCCCACAAATTCCTGCGGCGGATTCACGTCCATTTCCTCAACAGTCACGACCTTGACCAGAGGAGCGGGCTCCGCCGGACCTTCTTCGCGGGTCCCCGGCCTTTGCCCGCGGCTTTCGGTGGCGAGCAAAGCCCCCGTCCCTGTGAGGAACAGAAAAAGAATTCCTACGAAGCACGTACGGAGAATCTCAATGCGAACGTCTCCGGACACGAACCGTTTGAAAATGGTGCCTGTCCTCTGCGATGATGAAAAGATTTTCATGCTGTTTCCCGAATATTGAAATGTCTCTTGCATGCCGAATGTGGCAGGTAATCCTGTACATTCGGCTGCCGTCTCTGGATATATCCGCAGAAAAATGTGCTGTCACATGGAAAATGCGCAAAAAATACGGACCTCATGAGAATGAGATCGGGGGATCTCCGGACGGACAATGAATGCCGCTCGAAGTCCATCCGAATATGGGAGTGTCAATGCACGACGGCCGTCTAGGGGTATGTTCCGGGGTGCAGAAGCCCGGTGCTTTCTTCCAGCCCGAACATGATGTTCATATTTTGAACGGCGCTTCCTGCCTGTCCTTTGACCAGGTTGTCTATGAGGCTCACGATGATCACCTTCCCGGTCCGCTGGTCGACGTTCAGCGAAATGTTGCAGAAATTGCTCCCCCGAACATGGACGCTCAGTTGAGGCTTATCCGGGCCGAAGACCCTTACGAAAGCGGCCTTTTTGTAGAAGTCCTGATAAACGTCCTCCATCCGTTTCACATCCACGCCCTGGTCAAGGGGAGCATACAGTGTCGAAAGAATGCCGCGGCAGAGCGGAACCACGTGGGGGGTAAAGGTGATTTTCAACTCCCGGTTCGCGAGAATGCCGAGTTCCCTTTCGATTTCGAAAACGTGCTGATGTCCGGACACCCTGTAGGCGTTCATGGTTTCGTACCGGGCCGGGTAGTGAAACGTGGGGCTGGGCGATTTCCCTGCCCCGGAAACCCCCGTTTTGGCGTCGCAAATGATGGCTTCGGGATCCACGAGCTTCTCTTTGACGGCCGGGGCGAGCCCCAGGATGCAGCTTACCGCAAAGCAGCCGGGGTTCCCTATCAGACTGCTGAGGGCGATTTCCTCCCGGTGAAGCTCCGCAAGCCCGTAAACGCTCCGGGGCAAAAGCTCCGGGCTTGCATGCTGCGCCTTTCGGCCGATCCTCGAGGCGTACCCCCCGTAGACCTCCGGATCATTGAAACGGAAGTCTCCGCTGTAATCGACGACTTTGACATCCTTTTCAAGCCACCTGGAGGCCTCCGCCTGCCCTACACCGTCCGGGGTGGCAAAGAACACCACATCGAACGCATCCGGAGCGCCCGGATCGGACGGGGAGACCAGCGGCAGGTCGCAGAATCCTGTAAGGTGTGGATAGAGCTCACTGATGGCTTTGCCCACGTCCTGGGTGTCAATGAGAGCGGCGATCTCCGCTGCCGGGTGATGAATCAGGTGCTCCACGGCCCCGCATCCGCCGTAGCCCCCTGCTCCGATAATGCCTACTCGAATTTTCTCCATGAGTAATCCTCGTTTGCTGATCCACATGAAACCTACAAGTTTACAGTAACCCGCTGTTGCGAGTGTCTCCCAGGCGGCCCGTACCGCAATACATCGGCTCCCAGGGAAGCTGTCGCATTACTGTTGTCTTGGTGGAGGCTGTCGGAAAGCGCCCAGATGCAAGGCTTCCGCAGACCTGAGGAATGAGGAGTACTGCAGTACGCCGCAATGACGCAGGTCAAGGGTAACGACGCAGATGGGCGCTTTCCGACAGCCTCCCTAGACATTGAAACGAAACTGTATGATGTCGCCGTCTTGAACCGGGTAGTCTTTCCCTTCCAGCCGGAGCTTCCCCGCCCGCTTGCACTCCTGCATGGATCCCAGGGAACTCAAGTCCTCGTAGGAAACGACCTCGGCCCGGATAAAGCCCCTCTTGATGTCCG
>CAYVUX010000130.1:4716-7992 GCA_964455075.1 uncultured Desulfobacteraceae bacterium
GGACGGCTCCCGCGGCTTCCAGGGCCGGGGTCCCGGTTGGGACGGGCCAGGCCCGGACCTCATCTGAGATCACCGTGAAAAAGGTGATGCGGTCGAGGATTCGGTAGCACCGCCGGATCACCAGGTCAAGGGCCGACTCCCGGATGTGATAGGCTTCCCGAAACTCCTCCGTCTCCTCCGGGTTCATGTCCGCAAGTTCCATTTCAAGGAGACCCCTGACCACCAGCCGTTCGGCGTTTTCAGGCTCACGGATCCACCGCGGAATCTCTTCGTCCTCGTCCTCGTTATTGATGACCACCAGCAGGGGCTTGGCCGAAAGAAACGTGAACCCCCTAAGCGCCGGCTCGTTTGCAAGGACAGGATCGTTCCGAAGGGGCCGTCCTTCGCCGAGAGCTTTCATGCAGGCCTCGATCAGGGCCGGCTCTGCCTCCGCGTCTTTTTTTCCTTTCTTCCTGTCCGCTTCGAGCCGTTCTATTCGTTTTTCCGCGACGCCAAGATCGTCCAATATCATTTCCTCTTCCAGCGACCAGAAGTCCTGCTCGGGTGTAGGAGGGTTGCCGGCCGAGTCCGTGAAGTTGCGGACAACGTGAAGAAAGCCGTCGCACACCCGGAGCTGATTCCACAGACCGCCCTCTCCCTTGTCCGCGGAAGCGCCCGGGACTTCCGAAGGGAGGAGGAGTTCCATTTTCGTGTGGGTTGTCTTTTTGGGCTTAAAAAGATTCGTCAGGAAATCGAGCCGCTCATCCACCACGGTCAATGCGGCGAGCTTTGTGCCGGAGCGGCCCGAGAGCATGCCTTGCCCATCACCCCGGGCTCCGGTCAGGGCGGCAAACAGGGTGGATCGTCCAGACTGAGAAAGTCCTATAAGGCCGAGTTTCATGGCAAAGGCCTGATTTGGTCATTTCCTTCGGGCGGTGCCCGATGGGATTGCACTCCCGTAAACGCATTTCCTCCGGTCCGTCGCCGTGCCCGTCCTGATGGAAATCGCAGGAAAGTCTAGCAGGCTCCTCACCGAAAATCAAATGGTGAGCTTCGGGGTCAAAGGCCGACCTTGCTTCTTTTCAAAAGGACATAAATCGCACCGGTTCCGCCGTCGTAATGCCTGGCGGTCGAAAAGGCGAGTACGATCTTCTTTACGCGCCCCCTTCTCAGCCACAAGGGCAGCCTCTCCTTGAGCACCGGGATGTGATTGTCGGAGTTCAAACCCCGGCCGTGCACCACCAGCACACATCGCAGTCCCAGGCGATAGCTTTTCAACAAGAATTGGCGTAAAGAGATTTCAGCTTCCCGCTTGGTCAAGCCGTGCAGGTCCACGTGATCCTGGACAGGGAATTTTCCCCGCTTGAGCTTTTGCATCAGCTTCCTGCTCAATCCCTGAACAGATCCCTCGATGTATTCGTCGCTGAAGGTGATGTCGAATTCCGCCGTCCCGCTGACGAGATCCGACAGGTGGGCCATGGCTTCCAGTTCTTCATCCGGCGCAGGGTGAGCGGGCCGCATATTCACGTTGGGTTCGCGGATGCTTCTCTTTCGGGGATCTCCCATGGGGATCACGTCGGCCATGGCTTCCAGAAACACGCGGTTCTCGTCCGGCGGTCGGGGCCCCGGGGCGACTCCCTGTTTTTCGAGCGCCTCCGTCCCTTCGGCGGGTTCTGTTCGGAAGGCGATTTTGCCATGGAAGGCAGGGTTGAAAAGCGTTCGGCTTTCCCCGCTCTTGGAGCGCTTCCGCGTCTTTTGCTTCTTTCGTTTTTTTCGACCCACGAGTGCCCGCTCTTTGCCTCGACCCGGCATAATGCAGAGATTGAGGTTGAAATATCCCCTCTATATAATATATCACACACTGAGGAATGTGTCAGGGGCTCCTGGGAATGAAGTTCCCGGAGCCGGCGCCCGTGTAAATGACTTACGCTTCGACAGTTTTATCGGAGCGTTTCTCGGAGAATGCGCCCATCGACCGTACGCCGCACAAGGAACTCCGCCGTTTGACGCTGACCTGTCCCGTCGAAGACGGGGGATTGCGGAAACTGGGGACCCGCCCGAAGGGTGGGGTCTGAGTCACCCGTCAAAGTGCGAAGAAAAAGGCCATTTATGGATGGAAGCGAGGATGGAACATGCCAAGAGTAGATGATTATGTGAATGCCGCGGAACTCGGCAGAAAAGCCCTGCAAGGGGTCAACCCCGAACGCATCGCCGAAGAAAGTGGGGCCCGTTACAAATTGGGTTCGCGGGGTGATCCCGTCTTGACCCTGGCTTTTCTGGGAAGGGACGTCTCCGTCTTCTGGCCGGACATGATATTCCGCCGAACGGACTCGGATGAGGAGGTCCCGATCCAGCAGCAGGTCATTCTCCTCCACTACCTGAAGGGAGCCATGGGATCCAGGGTGACTGGGGAGTGGATTGCGTACCAGGAGGTCCCGGACGGAAAGTTTTATCTGGACGCGTTTCAGAGGAGAGCGGTTCGGCCTCTTGTGCAGGTATTCGGGGAGAGCCCGGGACTGCTGACATCCGTTGCCGAAGATCTTTACCAAGCGACTCCGGTTGAACAGGGCGATGTGGGGGTCAGGATCCAGGCCCTTCCCAAGGTGCCCGTGGTGTGCCTCCTGTGGAAAGGGGACGACGAGTTCCCCCCCGACGGCACCGTCCTCTTTGACAAGGGGATTGTGAATATGCTTTCTGCGGAGGACATCGCATGGCTCTCGGGCATGGTGGTGTATCCGCTTATCGGAAGGGCGAAATCCCGGGGGTAGGGAAAGATTTTGTTGCACGCTGTGTAGATACTGGATGTTGATTCCAAAACCTGGGCTGCTGCGAGGGATAATCCAAATCGAAACCGGGATCGCTATCGAAATCGAAAAGATGTGGGGAGGCATTCACCGGAATTCGCGTTCTGAAATCGATTTCGATCCCGGTAGCGATAGCGATTTCGATAAAATCGGGGACCCGGCTGTAGGAGCGGGCTTGCCCGCGAACCACCAGGTAAAGCTTTAGACTGCGAAGAAAAAGACGCCGTTTTTCAAAGAGCTTGTGGAGGCAGGCGCTTGCGATGAAGCGGAGGCCGAAGACTCTACGTTGGATCTGGAAGGAGAAAATGCCATGCCGGATCAACCGCTCGTTGCCGTAATCATGGGGAGTGCATCGGACGCGGATGTTTTAAAGGGGTGCATCGAAACCCTTGGGGAGCTCAATGTCCCCCACGAAACAAAAGTCCTGTCCGCCCACAGAACGCCCGAGGACACTAGACAGTACGCCCTCTCCGCAAAGGATAGAGGCATCGAG
>CAYVUX010000130.1:8002-8418 GCA_964455075.1 uncultured Desulfobacteraceae bacterium
CGCGGCCGGGTGGGCGGCCCACCTTGCGGGATTCGTTGCGGCGCACACCACGCTCCCCGTCATCGGGGTGCCTGTGGACAGTTCGCCGCTTAAGGGCCTGGATGCGCTCCTGTCCACGGTTCAAATGCCGCCCGGAATCCCCGTGGCCACGGTGGCCGTAGGAAGCGGTGGGGCCAAAAACGCCGCTGTGCTGGCATCGGAAATCCTGGCGCTCAAACATCCGGCCATCGACGAAAACGTAAGGAAGTACCGGGCCGCCCTCACGGAAAAGGCGAGAAAGAGCGCGGAGATCTTTGAGCATCCCTGAGGACGAGACTGTGTCGTAATTCGTCATCCCGGCCAAGCCCTGTGAAACGGGGCGCGAGCTGGAATCCATAAGTTCACGATATGATGACGTTTTCCTAGATTCCGGATCT